>DASXUC010000054.1:0-1953 GCA_036505015.1 bacterium
CCGGCGGCAATCCCCAACTCTGCACGGAAAAGCAGATCAAGGGATTCCCCACGTGGGACATTGCCGGCCAGCGGCTGGAGGGCGTCGTTAGTCTGGCCGAACTGGCGAGACTCTCAGGGTACACTCCTCCACCGCAATCTCCTTAGCGAAGCAGCCCACGTAGGGTCATCTGCAGTTCAACCGTCGGCACGACCCCGGCAAACTTCCGCACGAGATTGCCTTGCCGATCGAGGATGAAGATTTCAGGGTGCCGGACGATCTGGAAATCGCGCACCACCTGCGCCGAATCCGGTGCATTGTACTCATGATACCGGTACGCCACCGCATCGCCAAACTCAGTTCTCAGAGAAGCCATCACGGGCTTCATCTCTTCGCAGGCCCCTCAGCCATACGGATGGTGCGGCGTCGGGTCCGACCAGACGAACACGACAGTCGGCCGTACGCCGTCCGTGTACTGCGCGTATGCCGGCGAACGCGGCCACAGCACCGCCGCACCGACCAGAACCACCACGGCCAGGACGCCGGCCCACAGCCAGGCTCGCCCATACCACGGCACCCTCTTGCGTCTCCGCCCCATTCCGACCCCTCCTCCTGTTACGCCGCCCCTCGACCCTGCTCGGGGCCGTCGGCCGGGAGCGCAAACGCAAACACGCTCCCCGAACCCGGCGTGCTGGTCGCCCAGACCGTCCCGCCGTGCGCCTCCACGAGCTGCTTCACGACCGCCAGCCCCAGACCGGCGCCACCGGTCGCCCGTGAGCGGGAGCGATCCACGCGGTGGAATCGCTCAAACACGCGGGGCAGATCGTCGGCCGGAATGCCGGCACCTGTATCACCGACCTCAACGACGACGCGCCCGCTCTCGCGACGCGCCGTCACACTGACCGCCCCGCCGGCATCCGTGTATCGCACCGCGTTGGCGAGCAGGTTGTGGAGAACCTGGGCGATGCGATCGCGGTCGGCATGCACGGCGATCGGCGGCCCTCCTGTGACGGTCAGGGTGACACCCTTCGCCCCGGCCGTCGGTCGGACGATCTCGCCGACCTCGTGCAGCACCGCTCGGAGGTCGATGGGCTGCCTGTCAAGGGGGAGCTGCCCCTCCTGGAGCAACGAGAGATCCCGTAGGTCGCGGACCAGTCGGGTCAGCATCTGCGTCTGTGCGTGGAGCAACGCCAGGCGCCGGGGGCTCGTGTCCACTACGCCGTCGAGCATCCCTTCCACGTTGGCCTGCAGCACGGACAGCGGCGTCCCGAGTTCGTGGGCGATGTCCGCCTGCAGCTGCCGGCGCGACTCCTCGGCATCGCGGAGGTCGGTCAGCATCGTGTTGAACGTCTGTGCCACCTGGGCGATCTCGTCATCGCCGGTGACGGGCACCTGCTGGCTCAGATCGCCCCCGCCGATCCGCCTGGCGCCTGCCGCCAGCGCCGCCAGCGGCCCTGTGATCCGGCGGGCGGCCACGGTTCCCACGATGGCGGCCACGCCCGCTCCCACCGCCGCGGCCCCCCAGATCCCCCAGCGCACATCGGCAAGAAACCGCCGCTCGGGGCTTCCCATCATCTGGCGCATCATCGGTCGCATCCCGGCAGATGGCCGATGGCCCAGGTACGCCTCAAATCTCGCGCCGGTCAGCATCACCGCGACGAACCCGACGGCGGCCACCGACAGCAGCGCGACGAGCAGCAGCAGGATGACGAGACGCCAGCGGATGCTGTTCACGCCCCTGCCCCGGTCGCGTCGCTTCGCTGCGGGGCGGGCGGTGCCTCCGCCCCCGGTCCCAGATCCTCAGCCATCTGGTATCCCACGCCGTGCACGGTGAGCACGTAGCGCGGGTGATGCGGATCGGGTTCCAGTTTTTGCCTGAGGTTCTTGACGTGCGCGTCGACGGTCCGCTCGTAGCCTTCGAACGAGTATCCCTGCACCTGATCGATCAGCTGCAGCCGCGTGAACGCGCGCCCG
>DASXUC010000055.1:0-1707 GCA_036505015.1 bacterium
CGTGAGGAAGCACAGGGTCGTGGCCATCTGCGGGTGGATCATCCCCGCGCCCTTGGCCATTCCGCCGATCGTCACGGGCGTCCCGCCGATGTCGACACGCACGGCCGCGGTCTTGGGGAAGGCGTCGGTCGTGAGGATCGCCTGTGCCGCGGAGCGGCCGTCGCGGCTGAGCGCGCCGGCTGCGGCGGGAATACCGTGGCGGATCGGGTCCATCGGCAGGGGCACACCGATGATCCCGGTGCTGGCGACGAGGATGAATTCGTCGGCGATCCCCAGCGCACGGCCGGCCAGCGCCGTCATCTCGCGCGCGTCGGCGAGTCCCTGCGCACCGGTACAAGCGTTGGCGTTGCCGCTGTTCACGACGACCGCCTGCGCCGCACCAGTCTGGATCTTCTCCTGGCTGACGAGGACCGGAGCGGCACGCACGGCATTGGTCGTGAACATGCCCGCGGCCGTCGCCAGCGTATCGGACACCAGCAATGCGAGATCCGGCTTGGCGCTTTTGATGCCACAGTGGATGCCGGCGGCCCGGAATCCTTTCGGCGCCGTGATGCCGCCGTCGATATGCTGCAGCCTCTCGGTTTCTACTGCCATGTCGTCACCCGCTTCCGCCTTCCCGCCTTCCGCGTTCCCGCGTTCCCGCGTTCTCCCGCTGATATTAGGGGTACAGCGCCGGGACGCGCAGCCCCAGGTCCTCCGGGAACCCCAGCATCACGTTCATGTTCTGGACGGCCTGCCCGGCGGCGCCTTTGACGAGGTTGTCCAGCGCCGCCATGGCAATGACGACGCCGTTCCGCTCGTCGACGCGGACCGCGACGTCGCAGAAATTCGAACCGCAGGTGGCTTTCGTTTGCGGCAGACCGTCGTCCAGCACCCGCACGAACGGCTCGGCGGCGTAGGCTTCCTCCAGCAGCGCCGTCGCCGCGGACGTGGTGAGGGGCTTGCCCAGAGGCAGATACACCGTCGCAAGAATGCCCCGGGTCATCGGGATGAGATGCGGCGTGAAGGTGACCGCGGCGGGCGAGCTCAGATGCCGCGCGAGTTCCTGCTCGATCTCGGGCGTATGGCGGTGCGCGGCAACGTTGTAGGGCTTGACGTTCTCATTGACCTCGGCGAAATGGGTGCTCAAGGATACCCCCCTGCCCGCCCCCGACACGCCGGACTTGGCGTCGACAATAATCCCCTCCGGCCGCACACGCCCGGACTGCAGCAGCGGCAGCATGGCAATCAGGGCGGCAGTCGGATAGCACCCGGGATTGCCGACGATGTCCGCCCGCCGGATCTCGCTGCGCCGGTATTCGGTGAGGCCGTAAGCCGAGCGCTCCAGCAGGTCGGCGCTGCGATGCGGAATCTTGTACCACTGCTCGTAGACGTGAGCATCCCTGAACCGGAAGTCGGCGCCCAGGTCGATCACGCGGGCGTGGGACAGCAGCGGCGGCACAAGCTCCATCGCCTTCCCGTTCGGCAGGGCCAGGAACACGAGGTCGGAATCGGCTCCGATCTGTTCAAGATCCGCGGGCTCGGTCAGGAGGTCGGTGAACGTGCGCAGATTGGGATAGAGGTCAGCCATCGCCTCGCCGGCTTTGGTGTCGGCCGTGAGGTGCACCAGCTCGACGGCCGGATGGCCGACCAGCAGCCGGGCCAGTTCCCCGCCGCCGTATCCCGAAGCCCCGATGATGCTGACTCGAGCCGACACTCCGCCTCCTC
>DASXUC010000056.1:0-4834 GCA_036505015.1 bacterium
GTACGACACCGTCCTCCGGTACTATGCCATCTGGGCGGCCAACCGCGACGTCGTGAAGGACTTTCTGCTCGTCCGGTACGAGGACATGCGCCAGGATACCCGCCGCGAGCTCCGCCGTGTCCTGGACTTCCTCGGACTGCCCGGCGTCGCCGAGGCGGTGGTCGCCGAGGCTGTGGAGTTCGCCTCCTTCGAGAACATGCGCAAGATGGAAACCGAGGACCGGTTCCAGTCCAGGAAACTGCGCGCCGCCGATGCGCGGGAAGCGGAATCGTTCAAGACCCGCCGGGGAAAGGTCGGAGGCTACGCCGACTACCTCGCCCCCGACGACGTGGAGTACCTGAACCGGCGAATGGCCGAGATCCTGCCAGACTTCTACGGCTACCGGCCGTGAGCGAGGATGCATTGACGAGCTACCGCCAGAAGATCGGACGGACGCTGCGGCGGTCCCGAGTCGGCCGTGTGGTGTACGAATCGGCCAGACGGCTACGCGGTGAAGTCAGGGTGGCGCTCCATGCCTGGCGCGCCGGCGTCCTCACGCATGCGGCGGGCCGTTCGGATGCCGACCTCGCCGATCGCCAGCGGCCGCTGCAGTGGCCCACCCAACTGCCGGGGTTCAGTCAGCCTGAGGAGCTCCGGGACTGGCTCGCCGGCCACGGGATTGAGTCATCGGAGGGCCGCCACACGTTCTACCTTCCGCCCCAGCCCGAACTCGCCGGCCTGATCCCCGAGGCCGCCGGCTTCTATCCGGCGGATGCCGGATTCAAAATACTAAAAGATCCAGGATCGCCGGACGAGTCCCGGTACGTGGGCGCCGCCCAGACGACTATCCTGCAGACACGTCTGACGGGGTCTCCGTATCGCCAGGTGCTGGCGGCGGGTTACCTGGCCATGCACGGGATCGGTCCGGCCATCTACGACCTTGCCGAGCTCGCCACCGCCGGCGGGCAATCCCTCACCGCGTTCGTCGTCCAGGATGCCGGACGGGATGTCCCCACGATGGAGGAGTACGGCGCGTTTATGCACGCCCTGGAGGAACGGCTGCAGTCGGGCGAACTTGCGGTCATCCCCCCCAACTGGCGGCAGCGAGGCGACTTCTCGGCGCCCGACTGCGCCCGCAACCTCGTCAGATCCGGTGCGGGAGCCGTCCGATACATCGACTTCCAGCAGTTTCTGGTGACCGACCAGCGGTCAATCGTGCGGCGGCTGCTGGAGGCCGCATCCGGCGACCTGCATTTTGGGACCGCCTACGCCGCGCGGGGAGGGAAGTATCTGTATCAGTCCGTGCCGCTTGCCGGCGAGTCGGCGAAGCGCGACACGCAGCTCCGCTGGAGGATGCTGTCCGGCCTGCTGAGACGGCACGGCATCGATCCGAACCTCCGCATCTTCTTCGACGTCGGGTGCAACGCCGGGATGATGCTGGCAGAGGCCCTTGCCGCCGGCGCCCGGTGGGGCATCGGGTGGGACCTTCCACGCGTCGCCGGGCACGCGCGCCGCCTCCAGCTCGCCCTGGGCAACACCCGCCTCGACCTGATTGGGGCCCGGCTCGATGCCGCGTATTCGCTCGCCGCTGACGTGCCGCAGCGCCTGCGGCCGTTCACCGAGGGCGCGGTCGTGTTCTACCTGGCCGTCAGGCAGCACCTGGGTTTTATGCCCGCCCTCGCCGCCCTCCCGTGGCGCTATCTGCTCTACGAAGGGCACCAGGGGGAATCCGCTGACACGATCCCCCTGCACATGAACGCGCTCGCCGCGGTCGTCCCGATTCGGGTGATCGATACGGCGGTCTACGCCGATGGTGACTCCCGCCCGCGTCCCGTGGCGCTCGTCGAGCGGGTGGGATGACCGTGCGCAGACCCGATTTCTTCATCGTTGGTGCGCCCAAGTCTGGGACGACGTCGCTCCACGCGTATCTGAACGAACATCCCGACGTGTTCCTGCCCGCCCGCAAGGAGCCGCACTTCTTCTGCCCCGATCTCTACTCGCCCCGGTACGTGCATGACGAAGCCACGTACTTGAGCCTGTTTCAGCCGGGGGTGGAAGCGCAGTGCGCTGGCGAGGCCTCGGTGTACTACCTCTACTCCCGCGAGGCGGCGGGACGCATCAAGGCGTTCAATCCGGACGCCCGCATCATCATCATGCTGCGGCAGCCCACCGACATGATCTACTCCCTGCACAGCCAGCGTCTCTACAGCGGTCACGAAGACATCGCCGACTTCGCCGAGGCGCTCGCGGCGGAACCGGAGCGGCGCCGCGGGCGGCGGCTGCCGCCGAATCCGTACCCGATCGAGTGTCTGTTCTACCGCGAGATCGGTCGGTACGCGGAGCAGGTCCGGCGCTATCTGGAGATCTTCGACCGGTCCCGCGTACACGTGGTCATCTTCGATGATTTTGCGGCCAACACGGCGGGCGTCTATGCGGCGACCTGCAGGTTCCTGGGGCTCGATCCGTCGCCGCAAGCCCGGTTCACCGTGCACAAGGAGAACAAGCAGATCCGAAGCCCGTTCGTGCGCAACGTAATGAAGTTCTCGCCGGGCGTGCGTACGCTGGCGCGCAGGCTGGCCCCCCCGTCGCTGCGGCGGCGCCTGGGACAAGCCGTCATCCGCCTGAACTCCCGCACCGTGGCGCGCCCGGTGCTCGCGGCCGCCCTGCGCCGCACGCTGGACCGTGAATTCGCGCCGGACGTGGAGCGGCTCGGCGCGCTGCTCGGCGGCGATCTGTCCCAGTGGACC
Organism: bacterium; assembly: GCA_036505015.1. Taxonomy (GTDB): domain Bacteria; phylum Sysuimicrobiota; class Sysuimicrobiia; order Sysuimicrobiales; family Kaftiobacteriaceae; genus DASXUC01. The sequence continues at coordinate 2,727 of DASXUC010000056.1, forward strand.
CTTGACCCGGGAACGCGGGAACGCGGGAACGCGGGAACACGAGCCGAGGGCGGGAGGGTGACGTGAACGCGGCGATCATTACCGCCCGCGCAGGCAGCAAGTCCATTGTCCAGAAGAACGTCTATCCGGTGGCGGGGACGCCGCTGATCGGGTATCCGATCCACGCCGCGCAGGACGCGGCCCGTGTGGAGGCCGTCTACATCACCACCGACGGTGAGGAGATCGCCGACGTCGGCCGCACGATGGGGTGCCAGATTATCTGGCGTCCGGAAGAATTGGCGGGAGACCACGTCAACCACGGGGACGTGATCAAGCACGCGGTGGAGGTGGTCGATGCGCAGCGGCCGGACTTGGCCAACGTCGTGCTGCTGCTGGGGAACACCGTCATGATCGACGGCGACCTGATCGACCGGTCGTTGGCTATGCTCGAGGACCGCCCGGACCTCGACTCGGTGATGTCGGTGTGGGAAGCCGCCGACGACCACCCGTTCCGGGCCCTGCAGATCGAGGATGGCTTGGTGTACGCTTTCGGCGACAAGGACCGGCAGGTATCGACCGAACGCCAGTCGTATCCCGCCGCCTACTACTACGATCAGGGGGTCTGGACGTTCCGTAAGGAGTGCGTCCAGCGCCGCGACGGCCCCAATCCCTGGTGGTGGATGGGGAGGCGCTGCGCCCCGATCGTCCGGCCGTGGGTGACCGGCCGCGACATTCACACCCTCCTCGATGCGGCAATCTCCGAGTGGTGGGTCAGCCGGCGGGCGGAAATCCGTGCTATTCTGGCGTCTATCACGCCTTCCGACGACTAAGATCCCAATGCCGACAGCGCAGGCGCTTCGATCCACACTCCGCTCCGGGGGAAAGGCTGTCGGGTCGTGGGTGAACAGCGCCAGCGCGGTCGTCGCCGAGCTGATGGCGGCGGCCGGATTCGACTTCCTGACCGTCGATGCCGAGCATTCGGCCGTCGAGCTCCCACAGGTCCAGGCGCTGTTCCAGGCGATCCGCTCCGGGAACCCGATCTGCGCGCCGCTGGTGCGCCTGCCCGGGCACGACTATGCGATGGTGAAACGCTACATGGACGCGGGGGCGGCCGGGGTGATCGCGCCGCTGATCAACTCCGCCGACCAGGCGGCGGAGGTTGTGTCGGCGGTGAAGTATCCGCCCGACGGCAGCCGCGGCGTCGGCTACGCGCGCGCGAACGTGTACGGCATGGCGCTGCAGGATGCCGTCGCCTCGGCCAATGCCGAGACGCTCGTGTGCGTGCAGATCGAGCATGCCGACGGTGTCGCGGCGGTCAACGAAATCCTCGCGGTGCCCGGGGTGGACGCGGCGTTCATCGGGCCGTATGATCTCAGCGCCTCGATGGGGATCACCGGCCAGTTCGACCACCGCCTCATGCGCGACGCGGAACGCCGCATCCTGGAGTCCTGCCGCCATCACGGTGTGGCGGCGGGGATCCACGTGGTGGCTCCCGATCCCGCGGAGGTTGCCCGCCGGATCGCCGAAGGCTATCGGATGATCGCTTACAGCCTGGACATTACGATGCTCGCCGACGCGTCCGTGCGGGGGTTGGCGGAGATCCGGCGGCTCGCGGGGGAGGGATCCTGATGCCCCGGGCCTCGGTGGTCATCCGCTGTTTCAACGAAGACGCCCACATCGGGCGGCTGCTCGACGGGCTGGCCCATCAGACCGTCTCCGACCTCGACGTCGTGGTCGTCGACTCCGGATCCACCGATCGGACCCTCGACGTGGTGGGCCGGTACCCGGTGCGCGTGGTCTCGATCCGCCCCGAGGAGTTCTCCTTCGGCCGCTCGCTCAACGCCGGCTGCCGGGCCGCCGCGGGGGAGTTCGTGGTCATCGCCAGCGCGCATACCTATCCGGTCTATGACGACTGGATCGAGCAGATGCTGGCGCCGTTTGCCGATCCGCAGGTCGCGCTCGTGTACGGGCGTCAGCGCGGCGACGCCGGCACCCGGTACGCGGAGCGCCAGGTCTTCTCGGCCTGGTTTCCGCCCGAGTCGAACCTCGCGCAATCCCACCCCTTTTGCAACAACGCGAACGCCGCGATCCGCCGTGCGCTGTGGACGCGCTGGCCTTACGACGAGGAC
>DASXUC010000057.1:0-5019 GCA_036505015.1 bacterium
GATCGCTGGATTCGGCACGGAGTTCGTCTGGCTGCTGGTCGTGACGTTCATCCTGGCACGGGCCATGGGAGACGTGGGGTTGGGCCGGCGGATCGCGCTCAGCCTCCTGCGCCGCGCCGGGAGCAGCCCGTCCGCGGTGCTGTTCGCCTTGCTCGCCGCCGTGGTCGTGCTGTCGTTCATGATTCCGACGGCCGCCGGGCGCATCTCCGCCATCCTGCCGGTCTGTTTGGGCATCATCGAAGCCGCGCGGCTGTCCCCGGGGTCGCCGTTTGCGAAGGCCATGCTGATCGGTACGTCGCACACGTCGATTCTTGCCGGCATCGGGCTGATGACGGCGGCCGGGGCGACGGTCTATGCGGCGGGCGCGTTCGAGAGCCTGATCGGATTCCGCTGGGCGTACCTGGCGTGGCTCGCCGCGTTCTTTCCGGTGGTGATCATCTTCATGCTCATCCTGTGGCGGATGCTGCTGCGCATGTTTCCCCCCGAGCGCACGGAACTCGCCGCCAGCGCCGACTTCGTCCGGACGGAGCTCGCCCGGTTGGGACCGCTGTCGACGCCCGAGCGGAAGATGCTGGCCGTGTTCGCCGGCGTGCTCGCCCTGTGGATCCTCGGGCCGCGCCTGGGTGTCAGCACGCCCCAGGCCGGCATGCTCGGCGCCATCGCGCTGATGCTGCCGGGCATCCGGGTGCTGAGCTGGGAGCGCGCGCTGGACGCCGTGCGGTGGAACGTCATCATCCTCTTCGGCGTGTCCCTCGCGTTGGCGAGTGCGCTCGAACGCTCCGGCGCCGGGCGCTGGCTGACCGACGTCACGCTGCGGGTGCTCCACCAGCCCTCACCGGTTGCCGCCGCGCTCGTGCTGGCGCCGCTGGTCATGCTGGTGCGCGTCGGGTTTGTGAACAACCTCGGCATGATCGCCGCGGGCCTGCCGCTGGCCATTACCCTGGCGCGTGGATGGGGATTGAACCCGGTGTGGATCGGCATGGTCGTGGTGCTGACCGCGGGGCCGGGGTTTGTGCTGCCGACGCAAACCCCCACGGGCATGATCACGATGGGCTACGAGCACTACCGGATCCGAGACTACATGCGTACGGGCGCGGTCGCCTCGATCGTGCTGCTCATCCTGACCTGGCTGGCGGCGTTTCTGTACTGGCCGCTGCTGGGCTACCGGCCTTAAGGTTCCCCCGGACCCGTGGGATCCGGGTACTTCGCTTCGACGGGCCGCGGGTCGACGTTATCTAGCATCCGGTTGACCGGCGATTCCGACAGATGCGTGTCCTCGTCGCCGTCGAACAGGCGCACCGCGAACGGCGCAAACAACGGATCGTCGGCCATCGACGGGGCGTGCGCCTGAATCAACACCATCGGGCGTTCGGAGCGGTTCCACATCCAGTGCGCTGTCCCGCGCGGCACCCGGAAGAAATCGCCCTGGCGCAGATGGTAGCCGCGGTCGCCGACGAAGAACCAGACCTCGCCGTCGACCACGTAGTTCAGCTGCTCCGCGTCGTGCGCGTGCGGGCGCGAATGATATCCCGCCGGGCGGTGCGCCACCATCAGGTTGACGTGCCGGCCGCTGACGAAGGTGGTCTCAAAGGTGGTGCCCTCCTCCAGCGTCACCCCACGCCGCGGGACTCGGTCCGACGAAGCTTTCAGGCTCATGCGCATCCCTCCCGAGGTGAGGTATTCTGCAGGCAGGTGCGTTCTCCGACTTCGCGTGAGGTGCTGCATGGACTCCATGGTGGAAGATTACTGGAAGACGCTCGACGAGCTCCACAACGACATCTTTGCGGCCGTGGAGCCGCTGACCGACGACGCGATCAACTGGCGCCACCCGGCGCTGTCCAACAGCATCGGGATCCTGCTGCGCCACGTCGCGGGGTCGGAGCGGTGGTGGATCGGCGAAGTGATCGGCGGGCGGCCGATGCATCGGGTGCGGGACACGGAATTTGAGCACGAGCGGCTGCAGAAGGCGCCGCTCGTGGCGGGGCTGCGCGAGGCGCTCGCGCTCGTCAAGGAAGTGCTCGAGCAGACCACGCCGGCCGACTTACGCCAGGTCCTCGAAGGCGAGCGACGGGGCAAGCCATACCGTTACACGAAGGAGTGGGCGCTGCTGCACTCACTGCAGCACACGGCGTACCACCTTGGGCAGATTCAGTTGTTCACGAAGATGGCCGCGGTTACGTAGTCATTGCGAGCGAAGCGAAGCAATCTCGAGATTGCTTCCCGCCACGGCTGCTGCGCGGCCTCGCGGCTTCGGTCCCAGACCAAGGGCGTGCGCCTCTCGCATGACCCCTTCGAGATCAGCGCACCGTGATCGTGCCGGCCATCCCGGCCTTCTCGTGCCCGGGCACCCCGCAATAGTAGGGCGCCGTTCCCGCCGCGGGGACCTTGATCACCGCAACGACCGTCGATTTCGCCGGCATGGCGACGTGCACGCCCAGCGCGTCGACGTCGAAGCTGTGCGGCAGCGGATCGCCGTTAGTCAGGAATAGCGCCGTTGCCGTCCCGGGCGTCAGTGCGATCACCTGCGGCGTGAACTTCAACTGCACGGCCGTGACATGGAGGGTGGCGACCGGCGGCTCGCTGAACGTTGATGCTCCGCCCGATGGCGTCGCGGCGGCAGCGTAGCCCGCGATCACCATCCCCAGCCAGACGAAGCCGAACGCTCCCATCATGACGGCCTCGCGGGACACGCCCCCACCCGGTGCGATGAAGCTGACCGGCCGCATGCGTCCGGTGACCTCCAGGGCGGCGATCACGGCGAAGATCAGCGTCGCCGCGCCGGTGAGCCCCAGCGTGGAGATCGTGAGCCACTGTGAGAAGCCGACGACGCCGGGCTTGGCAAATTCGTTGAGGAAGAACGGCAATCCGGCGGCGATGAGGGGTATCTGCAGCGGCAGGACGGCCAGCTGCGCCCAGCGCCGGCCGCGGATGACGGGTCCGATCAGCGCGAGCGATCCGACGAACGCGAACGTGGCCGCCCACGCCGCAAGGGGCGCATTCGGCAGGCGCCGCAGCCATTCCGCTCCACCGATCTGGACGAAGATCAGCCGCGTCAGTCCTGCGATCTGAATGGCCAGCCCGACCAGTACGACCAGCCGGGCTACCGAGAATCGCGCCGAGTTCATCGCCGAGCTGCCTCGCGTCTCCGCCGGAGAAGAGCCCCGGACCGGGGAAACTCCCCGGCCCGGGCGTAGATCTGTGGCTCTATCTTACGACGACGGTGCCGACCATGAACGGCAGGTGTACGGCGCAGTAGTACTGATAGGTGCCCGCTTTCGTGAACGTCAGGCTGAAGCTCGTCGGCAGGTTGCCGGGGAGCCCAGGCGGGAACAGCACCCCCGAGTTGACGAATCCCGTCCCCGCGTAGGTTTTCGCCTTCGTCGGCGTCAGGATCTTCGGATTGATGACCAGCAGCGGCGGACCCTGTTTCTGTGGTTCAGGCGTCACGTAATCGATGGGCTTCGCCCCGCTGCCGAACGTCACGGTGTGGATCTCGTAGGGATCTGCCATCTTCCAGGTGACAGTCGTCCCGCGGTTGATCACCAGCGGCTGGCGCGTGAACCGGAGGATCGAGTAGCCGTCCTTGACGCTGCCGATCATCGGCACGTTGACGGTGTTGCCCATCTGGTCGGGCTTGGTGGCGGCCCAGGCTTCCTGACCGGCTTTCGTGGCCGCGGCCTGCTGCTGCCTGGCGCCGGCCAGTACTTTCGCCGGATCCCCGGTGGCGGTGTCGCTGACCACGACCTCACCACCCATGCTCGGCCCATGCACGATGCACAGGTAGCTGTACGTGCCCGCCTTCGCAAACGTCAGCGAGTAGGTCATCGGTTTGGACGGATCTTGCGGGACCCCGGAGTTCGCGTACCCTGTGCCGTCGTAGGTCTTGCCCCCGGCCGGGAACGCCACGGCCGGATTTGCTATCCGCTTCGTCCCCTGTTGAATCTCGAAGTCGGGCGGCTTCGCGCCGCTGGTAAACGCGACGTTGTGGAAGCCGAAGACCTGCCAGGTGATGGTATCGCCGACGGCAATCTGCACCCGCCGCGGATAGAAGGTGTTCAACGAGACCGTCGCGTCCGGGGTTCCCCCACCGCCCAGCAGGGTCCACGTCCGCGCGGCCTTGGCGGACGGCGGCGCCGCCAGCGCGAATGCGGCCAGTGGAACGGTCATGACGAGCACTAACACGAGCGTTTTGACCTTCACCCGATCTCCCTCCTTGGCCTCGCCTGAAATTGCACCTACCTGAGGTGCGCGAGATCGTTCAACATGTCCGCGGGTTTGAAGTCGTAGCCGTAGGCGCCGAGCACGACGCCCCGCCGGTCGATCACGAAGACCGGCAGTGCGTGCTCCTGCAGGCCCTGTGAGGCCGGCCGTACCACGATGCCGTAGGCCTTGTACACAGCGGCCAGCGTACGCTCAGGTCCTGTCAGAAAAGACCAGCCGCGCGGGTCGGCCTGGTAGCGGCGGGCGTAGGTGCGCAGCACGCCGGGCGTGTCGCGCGCCGGATCGGTTGTCACCGAAACGAACACCACATCCCGCACCCACCAGCCCCGCACGGTCAGGTCACGCTGCACGCGCGCGAGGTTCGCCGTGACCAACGGGCAGACGTCGGTACAGTGCGTGTAGATGAAGTCCAGCACGACGAGTCTGCCGCGGAACTGGCCGAGGCGAACCGGGGCACCGCTTTGGCTGGTCAGCGTGAAGTCGGGCGCGGCCTTCCCGATGACCGGAAACGGCGGCGCGGCCGTGGCCGCGGGGCCCGTGGCCACGGCGATCGCGGCCAGCACGGCGGCCAACGCCTTTAGAGCGAAGCGCATCACCATCACCTGGTTGATCATACAGACGGAAGGGTCCCGCCGTCATGGGAATCCCGTCCCCATGAGACCGGGACACGAAGGTTCGGCATACTACGCTTCAGGGGCGGGCTCCTGCTTGGGGGTCCGTCCGATCCACACCCCGGCCATCACGACGGCGGCGCCGGCGAGCTGCAGCAGGTTCAGCCGTTCGCCCAGCAGCACCCAC
>DASXUC010000058.1:0-3321 GCA_036505015.1 bacterium
CCCGGCGCGCAGCGCGGCGAGCGCCTCCTTGCGGTCGTCCCGCTCCATGTTCCACGTGCCCTGGCCGATCACAGGGACGGGGACGTCGGTCCATCCAAATGGGCGGCGGATCATCTCCCGGTTCACAGACCCAGCGACCCGAGCACGAAGCGGGAAATCGCGGCCAGACTCACACTAGAAATCAGGATGACGATGCGGGCGTTAGTGCGTTCGTCGAATGGCCACTCCTGGATCCCCAGAGCGCGGTCCTCCAAGGCCTTCGCCGCGCCCAACAGCGGCGCCCGCTCGGCCAGAGCCGTCAGCGTCCAGGAGCTCTTGATCGGTTCGAACGCCTCCGCGTACAAGGCGCGCGCCGAGGCCAGGTAGCGGTGCTTCGCGGCCGTCATCTGCCGGTGCAGCCGGGCCATCGACAGAAAGAACAGACCGATGCCCACGAGGAAGATGACCAGGCCAATGACCACACTCACGCGGTTGTCGATGGAGACGAGCAGAAACGGCACCGTCATCGCGGCAAAAATCCATAGGGCCGTCGCGGCCAGCCCCCCGATGGGCCGGGTTCCCAGGCTGGGATCGTCTGGGAAGCGGTCGAGATGCAGGGGACGCCGGCCCAGGCGATCCAGCCCGGCGAGCAGCGCCAGACCGCTCCAGAACAGGGTCATCAGCGGCAGGTTGATGACGACTTCCAGGGGGATCATGATCAGTGCCACGGTCCATCCGTGCAGGTCACTCAGCCCCACCGTGACGACGGCGGTCGTGATCGCCGTCAGAACCAACGGGCCGGTAACACCGCCCAGCCCTTGGATCGGGGGTACGTCTTCATCTCGGGCATTCCCGGCGGTGAGCTGGGCGATCGCTGGCGTCGCCGCTTCGACGTCATGCTGCACCTTTTCTCCGGCCCACAGGGCGAGTACCAGCATGTAGGCCAGCACGAAGGCCTGGCGCAGTCCGGTCAGCATGAACTCAAGTCCCGCCGGGTGGCCGGACAGCCGGACGACGTACGTGAGCATGACCGGAGGCATTACCGCCAGCAGCGCCCAGAGACCCGCCCACAGTGTCCTCGGTCCGGGGAGCGACGCGAGGATGCGTGTGGTCAGCGGGAGGTTGCGACCCGGCGTTGTCATGTCGGAGGACCATTCGGCTTAGCTGGCCCGCGTCCCCTTGGCGTCGAACCTCGCTAGGGTCCCTTCCGCTACACCTTACCCATGGGCGGGGCAGCGGCCAGCGCGTCTCTCGTTATCTGTCTCAGCGTCGTCTTGCCCTTGGCAGTCTTGAAGTATCGTTCCCGGCGTGCGGCATCTAACCGACTGGTTGTCGCGCCCGCTGACTAAGACGAAGACATACCAGAAATCGTGCATTTCGATGAGATGCCCTCAACCACTCAATGCGTTGCTGTCCAGCGCACGCACCAATCGGCTTAGACGGTTGCATGTTGGGATCGTCCCCGAACCATTCGCTGCGCTCAGGTTCAGGGCATGAACCACTCGGAGAGAGCAACACTTGCTGAGGCACACTGTGGCGCTGCCATGCACCAGTCACTGCGTTCCGCTGCATGGCGTGCCATGAACCCGAGCGTAGCGTTCCGGTGCATGGCGGAGGGGGTGGGATTTGAACCCCCACGGGTCGCTTCGCTCCTCAGGGGGGAATAATCCCCCCTGATCGCTCGCAGCGGCTGTTCGCATCCTGCGCGACGACCTCGCTCGTGCTCGCTGCCCCCCTTTACTACGTGGGGGAGAGTTCTCCCCCACGCCCCCTCGCTCTTGTGGGTTCAAATCCTCTTCTCAAAACCAACGCGCCGCACCAGTCCTTCGAACCGATGCGACGCGTTGGCGGAGGGGGTGGGATTTGAACCCACAAGAGCCTCGCGGCTCAGCGGTTTTCAAGACCGCCCGGATAGCCAGGTTCCCTGCACCCCTCCACCGCCATTATACGGTATGCGCTCCGCGGGCTAGGGCGCAGGGATCAGCTTGAACAAGTTCCCGTCGTGATCCACGACGTACAGTTCGCCGGCATCATCGGTGCCGAATGAACTGATCCGCAGGCTCGTGGCCAGCAGCAGCGACGCGGTCCATGGACCGCCCCCGGAGAGCGTCCAGATCCGGCCGCTGCAGTAGTCGCCGTAGACGTACTTTCCGACAAGACTGGGGATGCGCGTCCCCCTGTAGACGTAACCGCCGGTGACCGCGCAGCCGTCGGTATGGCTGTACTCGGCCACGGGCAGCTTCAACCCCGCGGTCGGGCATCCACTGGGCGGGCTGTAGCAGTGCGCGCCCTCCATGATCCTCCAGCCGTAGTTCCGGCCGCGTTCCATGATATCGATCTCTTCCCAGGCATTCTGGCCGACGTCGCCGACGAACGCCCGGTTCGCCGCAGGGTCGAAGGAGAACCGCCACGGATTCCGCAGCCCGTACGCCCAGATTTCCGGACGTGCCTTTTTCCGGGTCACGAACGGGTTGTCCGGCGGCACCGCGTACGGCAGCGCGCCATCGACGTTGATGCGGAGGATCTTGCCCAGCAGGGTATCCAGCCGCTGCCCGTTGTTCTGTGGGTCGCCGCCTGAGCCGCCGTCTCCGAGGCCGATGTAGAGCATCCCGTCGGGCCCGAACATGTTCAGCCCGCCGTTATGGTTTCGAAACGGCTGCGGGATGGTGAGCAGCACCCGTTCCCCGCGGTTGGCCACGTTGGAGGTCGGCGGGACCGTCTTGTACTCGGCGATGACCGTGCGCAGCCGGCCGCCGGAGTCGGTCGTGTAGTTGAGGAAGAACCGTCCGTTCTCTTTGTACCTGGGATGGAAGGCGACGCTCAGCAGTCCGAGCTCGCCGCCGGCCAGCACCCGGTCGCGGATGTCAAGGAATGGCCGGCTGCGGATCGCTCCGTTGACGTAGGCGCGGATGATCCCCGCCTGCTCGACGATGAACAGACGCCCCGATCCATCGCCGGTGCCGGTGACGAAGACCGGCTCCGCCAGCCCGCCGGCGATCGGCTGCAGCTGCAGGCGGATGGCCTGGGCGGACGCCGCGTGCAGGGCCGCCAGCGTCATGATGAGGGCGGTCGTCACCGCGGCGGCGCGGCGGAAGCGTCTCACGTCGGTGCCCCAGGGTACTATGCCCGTGTGTCGGAACCGTCACGCGCCGGTTGTGGGTCAATCTGGATGCCGCGGCAGCCGTCTGTTTCGGGGGCGGCCCCTCGCTGCGAGTCGGGCGGCTCGGATTGTCACTGCAGGCCTCACGTTCCCTGCCGCGCTCGCCTGCCAAGCTGTAGCTACGGATCACTACGGTCACTTCCGCTGACCGCGACATCGGTGCGGCGATCCTGTGCTTCACG
>DASXUC010000059.1:0-32841 GCA_036505015.1 bacterium
GACGACGCCGATCGTCATCGCCGATCCCCGGTTTGATATCGTGGAAAACGGGTTCCGTGCACGGCAGGAGGGCGTGTACACCGTCCGCGTCCTCGCGTCCTCCACGCCCACCGAAAATGCATACGTGCTGACCGTTGTCGTGGGCGACGGTCCATGAGTATCGATCGCCGCACCGTTGAGTACGTCGCTCGTCTGGCGCGGTTGCAGTTGACGGAGGAGGAGACCGATCGGTTTGTCCAGCAGCTGGGCAGTATCCTCGCGTACTGCGCCACGCTGAATGAGTTGGCGACCGAGGACGTCGAGCCCACCTCGCAGGTCGTGATGGTGACCGGCGCCGAGCGCGACGACGCGGTCGGGGCATCGCTCCCGCGCGATGAGGTCCTGGCGGTCGCGCCGGCGCACGACGCCGGGTTCTTCAAAGTTCCCCCCGTCATCGACACGGAGCCCCAGCCCTGAGTGCGTTGTCCGCCACGGCGATCCTCGGGCAGCTCCAGCGGCGCGAGATCTCGTCGCGCGAGGTGGTGCAGGTCTGCCTGGACCGCATCGGCGCGCTGGATAGCCGCGTACACGCCTTCTTGCGTGTCGAGGGTGATCGCGCACTGGAGGACGCCGGACGCTGGGACGACGCGTACGCCCGCGGGGAGCCGCTGCCCCCGCTGGCCGGCGTGCCGGTCGCGATCAAAGACATCATCTGCACCCGCGGGGTGCCGACGACCTGTGGATCGCGCATCCTTGATGGATGGCTCCCGCCCTACGATGCCACGGTCGTGACGCGCCTGCGCGAAGCCGGGGCGATCTTGATCGGGAAAACCAACCTGGACGAGTTTGCGATGGGCTCGTCCACCGAGAATTCGGCGTTCGGTCCCACGCGCAACCCGTGGGACCTGGAGCGCGTCCCCGGCGGCAGCAGCGGAGGATCGGCAGCCGCGGTCGCCGCGGGGATGGTGCCGCTGGCGCTGGGGACGGACACGGGCGGCTCGATCCGCCAGCCCGCGGGATTCACGGGCACCGTCGGGCTGAAACCCACCTACGGCCGTGTGTCGCGCTACGGCCTGGTCGCGTTCGCATCGTCGCTGGACCAGATCGGTCCGCTCACCGCGACCGTTGCCGACGCCGGGCTCCTGCTGCAAGTCATCGCCGGCCGCGATCATCGCGATGCGACCTCGGTCGATGTGCCCGTCCCGGATTATGCGGCGTCACTGCAGGGTGGGGTGAAGGGCCTGCGTGTCGGCGTCGTCAGGGAAGCTTTCGGAGAGGGGCTGGCCCGCGACGTGCACGACGCCGTGCGCACGGCCACCCAGGAGCTCGCCGCAGCGGGGGCCGAACTCACGGAGATTTCGCTGCCGACGATTGCATATGCGCTGCCGACGTACTATCTGCTGGCCACGTCCGAAGCGAGTTCCAACTTGGCCCGCTACGACGGGGTGCGCTATGGGCTGCGGGCTCGCTCAGACGACATCTATCAGATGTACACGCAGACGCGCGCGGAGGGGTTCGGCAGCGAGGTGAAGCGGCGGATCATGCTGGGCACCTACGCGCTGTCGGCCGGTTTCTACGAAGGGTTCTTCCTCAAGGCGCAGCGCGCCCGCACCGTCATTCGCGCGGACTTCCTGCGCGCATTTGAAGACGTCGACCTAGTGGTGATGCCGGTCTCGCCCACGGTCGCCTTCCGCATCGGGGAGAAGGTCGACGACCCGCTGGCCATGTATCTGGCCGACGTGTACACGATTCCCGTCAACCTCGCCGGCCTGCCGGGCATCTCGATCCCCTGTGGGTTGTCCGGCGGCCTCCCCATCGGGCTGCAGTTGATCGGCCGCCCGTTTGACGAGGCGACGGTCTTGCGGGCGGCGCATGCCTACGAGCAGGCGACACCGTGGCACACCATGCATCCGCCGCTGGGGAACGAGGGAACGAGGTGATTGGCTAGTGGCGAGGATGCAGTTGTCAAACTACGAAGTCGTCATAGGGTTAGAGATCCACGTGCAGCTGCTGACAGCCTCGAAGATGTTCTGCGCCTGCGCGGTCCAATTCGGAGCGCCGCCGAACACGTTGATCTGCCCGGTGTGCCTTGGGCTGCCCGGGTCGCTGCCGGTGCTGAACCGGAAGGCGGTGGACCTGGGGCTGCGCACGGCGGCGGCGCTGGGCTGTACGGTTCATCCGGTCAGCCGGTTCCACCGCAAGAACTACTACTACCCCGATCTGCCCAAGAACTACCAGATCACCCAGTACCAGTACAAAGTCCACCCGCCGCTGGCCACCGACGGCGTCCTGGCGTTGGAGCCTGAAGGGGACCGTTTCATCCGCATCCGGCGCGTCCACCTCGAGGAGGACACCGGGCGGCTCGTGCACGTCGAGCAGGGCGGAAGAGCCGTCGCGTCATTGATCGACTACAATCGCAGCGGCGTGCCGCTGATGGAGATCGTCACCGAGCCGGATCTGAGGTCTCCCTCAGGCGCCCGCCGGTTCCTGGGCCGGCTGCGATCCGTGCTCCAGGCGATTGAGGTGAGCAGCGGGCGGCTGGAAGAGGGGACCCTGCGCTGCGACGCCAACGTGTCGCTGCGGGTGCCCGGCGGGGAATTGGGCACCCGCACAGAGGTGAAGAACATGAACTCGCTGCGCTCGGTCGAACGGGCCCTGGCCTACGAAGCCGACCGCCAGGCCCGCGCGCTGGCAGGGGGCGAGCGTGTCGTGCAGCAGACAATGCATTGGGACGAGCGGCGCGGGGTGACCTTCGCGTCGCGGTTCAAAGAGGAAGCGCAGGACTACCGGTATTTCCCCGAGCCCGACCTGCCCCCGCTGGCGATCGATCCGGCGGCCGTGGACCTGACCCGGGCGGCGCTGCCCGAGTTGCCCGACGCGAAGCGCCGGCGCTACATGGACCGCTACGGGTTGACCCCCTATGATGCCGCGGCGGTCACCGGCTCCGCCGCCGCGGCGGCCTTCTTTGAGGACGTGATCCGGCTGTATCCGCGGCCCAAAGTGGTCAGCAACTGGCTGACGGGAGACGTCGCGGCATATCTCAACGCGTCTGGCAAGGAACTCGAGGATCTGCCCGTGACCCCCCCGCATGTGGCCGAACTCCTGGATCTCGTGGAGCGCGGGACGATCAGTGGCCGCACCGCGAAAGAGATCCTCCCGGAGATGCTTGAGCGCGGGGAACGCGCGCAGACAATCGTCAGCCGGCGCGGGCTGCTGCAGATCAGCGATGAAGGGGACGTGGCCCGGGTCGTCGACGACGTGATCCGCGGGCAGCCCGGTCCTGTCTCAGACTACCGCGCCGGCAAGCAGCAGGCGCTGACCTTCCTGGTGGGACAGGTGATGCGGAAGACACAAGGCAGGGCCAATCCGGAACTCGTCAACCGGTTGCTCCGAGAGAAACTCAGATGAAGCGGTCCCACTCCGTGGCCCGAGGCCCGAAGCCCGCCACCCGCGGTCGCCAGGCTACAGCGGCCGGGCCCCAGGCCCCCCCGTTGAGGGCGGGCCAGAAGGCGACCCTGCGGTTCCGCGCCTTCAACCAGGCCGGCTCGGGAGTTGCTGCTCACGGTGCGCAGACCGTGGCGGTGCCTTTCGCCCTGCCGGGTGAAGAGGCGGTCGTGGAGATCATGGAGGCCACGCGGCTGCACGCCGACGGTAGGATCGTCGCCCTGCTGAGGAAATCGAGGGGGGTCGTCGATCCCCGCTGCCGGCACTTCGGCCGCTGCGGCGGCTGCCAGTGGCAGCATCTACCGTATGCGGCACAGCTGGCCGCCAAAACGCGTCTGATTCAGGACATGCTTGCGGCGGCGTTTCCGGGCCGCGTCCTCGTGCGTGAGGCGGTCGGGAGCAGCCCGTGGGAGTACCGCAGCCGTCTGCAGGCCGTACTGGCCGTTCGCCGTGACCGCACGGTGGCCGGGTACTCCGGCGTCGGCGATCGGACGATCATCAACGTGCAGGAGTGTCCGATTCAGCACCCCGCCAACGTGCGCATGCTCCGGGTTGCCCGCGAGATCATCACCTCCCTCGGATGGCCGATCTACGATCAGGAGACGAGACGCGGCCTGCTGCGGGGGCTTATCCTGCAGACGGGGGTAGAGACGGGCGAGGGGATGCTGGTGCTGTGCGCGACCGGTGATGTCCCGGACCGCATGGCGTTCGTGCGTGCCGCCATCGAGCGGTTGCCCGACCTGCGATCGATCCTGCTGTCCGTGCGCGCGCCGCGGACGGCCGAACTCCTGGGCCGGATTGAATTGCTGTGGGGTCGGCCGTCGATCGTGGACGTCATCGCCGGCTTGCGGCTCCAGCTCTATCCCGCCCCGGCGGTCCCTCCGAATCCGCGGGCCGTCCCGACGTATCTCGACGCCATCCGGCGGGCGGTCGGGCCGGCGACCACGGCGGTGGATGCGGCGTGTGAGGAAGGCCTGGTTCCCATTGCCCTCGCGGTGGGGCCGTCGAATGGGCCTGGGGTGGGCATGAACAGGGTGGTGGGTATTGCGCCGGATCGCGAGGCGATGCACCGTGCCTGGGAGAATGCGAGAGCGAACGGCGCCGCCGGATGCGCCTTCTACACCCGTGATGCCGTCGGGATCATCGCCAAACTGCGCTCCCGCGGGGAGGCCTTTGACGCCCTGCTGGTCAGCGGCCGGGGCGGCGTCGTGACGCCGCCGATGGCGGCCGCGGCTGCCGGCGCAGGGTACCGCCGCATCGTCTACGCGGGAGCGTCGGCGACCCGCTTCCTGGATACGGTGCACTCCGCCGCGACGGCGGGATATCGGTTGACCGACGTGCAGCCTGTTGACCTGCTGCCGCAGACCAGTCGCGTGCATCTGGTCGCCGCGCTGACAAAAGATGCCTGATCGCGGAGGAACCCGGTGAAAGAGACGACCCCGAAACTCCTCGCCCTGCCCGGACCGCGATCCCAGGCCGTGCTGAACGACGTCAGGCGGTGGGTGTCCGCGGCCGTCCCGATCTACCTCCCTGCCGTGATCGCGCGTGCACAGGGCGCCCTGCTCACCGACGTCGACGGCAACACCTTCATCGATCTGGTCGGCGGGGTCGGCTGCCTCAATGTTGGTCACTCCCATCCGCGGGTCGTCGCCGCGATTGCGGAGCAATCCGCCCAGTTTACCCACACGGACTTCGGGGTGGCGCCGTACGAGGTCTACGTCCGGTTGGCCCAGCGGCTGTGTGCCCTGGCGCCGGGCCTGCGGCCCAAGAAGGCCATCTTCCTGAATTCGGGCAGCGAGGCGGTGGAGACCGCGGTGAAGATTGCCCGCGCTACCAGCGGCCGGCCCGCGCTGATCGCGTTCGAAGGCGCGTTTCACGGCCGTACCTACATGAGCATGTCGCTCACCAGCAAGATCGATCCCTACAAGCGCAACTTCGGACCCTTCGTCCCTGACGTCTACCGGGCGCCGTTTCCGGATCCATACCGGTCTCCTGAACCCGATGCGACCCGGTGGACCATGCGCGCCCTGGAGCGCCTCCTGGTCACCGATGTCCAGCCCGATCGAGTGGCGGCCGTGGTCGTCGAGCCGGTGCTCGGGGAAGGGGGCTTTGTCGTCCCCCCACCGGATTTCTTCGGCCAGCTCCGGGCGTTCACGCGGCAGCACGGCATGCTGCTGATCGCCGACGAGGTGCAGACGGGCATCGGCCGCACGGGCCGCATGTTTGCGATGGAACACTATGGCGTGGAACCCGACCTGATGGTGCTCGCGAAGTCGCTGGCCGCCGGTCTCCCGCTGTCCGCCGTCGTCGGCGCCGCGGACCTGATGGATGCCATGCTGGAGTCATCCCTCGGTGGAACCTACGTCGGCAACCCGGTGGCCTGCGCCGCGGCGCTCGCCGTACTCGATGTCATCGAGGACGAGGGACTGCTCAGCCGCGCCCAGGCGCTGGGGGATCGGATGATGGCGCGCTTTTCTCGCCTGCAGCAGCGGTCCGCCCTGGTCGGCGATGTGCGGGGATTGGGCGCCATGGTGGCGATGGAACTCGTCCTGGATCGGCAGACGAAGACACCCGCGCCGGACCTGACCGCGGAGGTGATCCACCGGGCTATGGCCCGCGGCGTCCTGCTGCTGAAGGCCGGAGTGTACAACAACGTGATTCGCATCCTCGCACCGCTGGTGATTCCCGACTCACAACTGGATCAGGGTCTGGATGTGGTGGAGGAGTCGGTGATGGACGTCACCCGCGAAACGAGCCCATGATCGGCTGATCCCCCTTATCGCTGTTCACACGTCCTGATAGAATGTCCGCGAAGCCTTCCCGAGGTCGCGCATGTCGGCACAGTTTGTGCACTGTCATCTGCACACCGAGTACTCGCTCCTGGATGGGCACAGTCGCATTAGCGCGCTGATCGATCGGGCCCAGCACTTGGGCATGCCGGCGCTGGCGATCACCGATCACGGCGCGATGTACGGCGCCGTCGAGTTCTACCTCAAGGCGAAGCAGGCGGGGATCACGCCGATCATCGGCGTCGAGGCCTACATGGCGCCGCGGGGGTTGAGCGACCGTGATGCGAAGCTCGACGGCAACGCCGCGCACCTTGTCCTGCTGGCCACAAACGCCGAAGGATACCGCAACCTCATCCGGCTGACCACGACGGCGCACCTGGACGGCTTCTACTACAAGCCCCGCATCGACAAGGAACTGCTCAGCCGCCATCACGGGGGGCTGATCGCGCTGTCCGCATGCCTCAAGGGCGAGGTCAGCCAGGCCATCCTGCGAGGCGACGCCGGTGGTGCGAAAGCGATGGCCGGGCAGTACAGCGAGATCATGGGGCCGGGCAACTTCTACCTGGAAGTCCAGTCCCACGGCATGGCCGAGCAGCAGCAGAACATCGCCGGGATGGTCGAGCTCTCGCAGGCGCTCGGTCTGCCGTTGATCGCGACCAATGACGTCCACTACGTGCATCAGGGTGACGCCGATGCCCAGGATGCGCTGATGTGTATCCAGATGAACATCAACCTGGACGCCACCGACAAACCGCGGATGGGAGACATTCCCGAGTTCTACCTGAAATCCGCCGAGGAAATGGCGCAGCGGTTCGCCGCCCTGCCGGGGGCGCTGGCCTCGACGCTGGAGGTGGCGGCGCGCGCGACGCTGGAGCTGGAGTTGGGGACCGTGCGGCTGCCCGACTTTCCGGTCCCGCCCGGCGAGACGCCGGGGTCGTACCTGCGGGCGCTGTGTGAGGCGGGGTTGGTCGAGATCTACGGACAGGTGGCGGCGGACGTCCGCCAGCGGCTCGACTATGAACTGTCGGTCATCGAGCGCATGGGCTTCGCCCCGTACTTCCTCATCGTCGCCGACTTCGTCCGGTTCGCGCGGGAACGCCGGATCCTGACCACGGTGCGCGGATCGGCGGCCGGCAGCCTGGTCCTCTACGTCCTGCGCGTCACCGACGTCGATCCGCTGCAGTACCGCCTGCCGTTTGAGCGATTCCTGAACCCGCAGCGCGTGACGATGCCCGACATCGACGTCGACTTCATGGACAGCCGGCGCGATGAGGTGATCCGCTACGTGATCGACAAATACGGGGCCGACCACGTGGCGCAAATCATCACCTTCGGCACCATGGGCGCGCGGCAGGCGGTGCGGGATGTCGGCCGGGTGATGGGCCTGCCCTACGGCGACGTCGACCGCATCGCCAAGCTGATTCCCTTCAGCGCCACGCTGGAGGAAGCGGTGCGCATGGAGCCCGAGCTGGACCGGGCCGCGGAGGAGAACGGCCAGATGCGGCGGCTGCTCGATCTTGCCCAGAAGCTGGAAGGCGTCGCGCGCCACGCCAGCACCCATGCCGCCGGGGTGATCATCTCTCGCGAGCCGCTGAAGGAACTCGTTCCGCTGCAGAAAGCCACCAAGGGCGACCTGGTGATGACCCAGTACGACATGACGGCGGTCGAAAAGATCGGCCTGCTGAAAATGGATTTCCTGGGACTCGCGAACCTGACGATCCTCGACACGGCGCTGAAGATGATCGAACAGGTCCGCGGCGAGCGGATCGATCTGGGGGCCATCGCGCTCACCGATCAGAAGACGTTTGACCTGCTGTCGGCGGGAGAGACGGTGGGGGTCTTTCAACTGGAGGGGGCCGGCATGACCCGGTACCTGAAGGACCTCCGCCCGAACAGCATCCTCGACATCATGGCGATGGTGGCGCTGTTCCGGCCCGGTCCGATGGCCAACATCCCCAGTTTCATCCGCCGTAAGCACGGGCACGAACCGATCACCTACCTCCATCCCGTGCTGGAACCCGTGCTGCGCGAGACCTACGGCGTGATGGTCTATCAAGAGGACGTCATGGCTGCCGCACAGGCCGCGGCCGGATTCTCGCTGGCCGAAGCCGACGAGCTGCGGTACGCGATCGGCAAGAAGATCAAGGACAAACTGCAGCAGCAGCGCACGAAGTTCATTGCCGGCTGCCTCAACCGCGGCATGGTCGGGCAGACCGCGGAGCAGATGTTTGAGCTGTTTGAGCCCTTCGCCCGCTACGGATTCAACCGGGCGCACGCGGCCTGCTACGGGTTGATCGCCTACTATACCGCCTACCTGAAGGCGAACTTTCCCGCGGAGTACATGGCGGCGGTGCTGAGCAGCGAGGCCGGCGATGCGGAGAAGGTGGCGGTCGCGGTCGCGGAGACCCAGCGCATGGGTATCAACGTCCTCCCCCCCGATGTCAATGAATCCGAGGTGGATTTCACCGTGGCCGGCGGGGCGATCCGGTTCGGCCTGGCCGCCGTGAAAAATGTGGGACTCGGTGCGGTGGAGGCCGTGCTCGAGGCGCGGCGGGCCGGCGGCCCGTTCACCTCGCTGCCCGATCTGCTCGACCGTGTCGACGCGCGCGCCGTGAACAAGCGCGTGATCGAGAGCCTGGTCAAAGCCGGCGCGCTGGACTCATTGGGCCGGCCCCGCGCGGCGCTGCTCGCCGTGCTGGATGACACGCTCGACGCCGCCCAGAGAGTGCAGCGGGCCCGCGCGTCCGGCCAGACCGGACTGTTCGACGTGGGTGGGGCGCCGCCGCCCGCGTCGGCCGGGACGGCGCAGGTGGAGGAGTTCTCCAAAGCCGAGCTGCTGGCGATGGAAAAGGAGATGCTGGGGCTGTACATCTCCGATCACCCGCTGCGGCAGGTCCGCGAGGCGCTGGATGCGAGGGTCAACACGGCGCTGCACCAGCTGATGGACCTGCCGGACAAGTCCGACGTGGTCGTGGGCGGGATCGTCACGGGTGTGAAGCGCACCACGACGAAGGCCGGATCCGCCATGGCATTTGTCACCGTCGAAGATCTGACCGGGGCGTGCGAGGTCATCATCTTTCCGAAGACATACGAGCAGGTGCATTTTCTTCTCAAACGCGATGCGGTCGTGGTGATCCGGGGGAAGGTCGACGTCGCGGAGCAGCAGGCGAAGATCCTGGCCGACCGTGTGACGGCGCTGGACGAGGCCGAGGAAGTCCGAGCCGCCCCGGCCCCGCGGCAGCGAGCGGCGCGCGGCGAAGAGCGGGCGACCGGGAACGGCGACGGGGCGCGCGTCAGCCCGCGCACGCTGCACGTGCGTCTGGACACCGGCCTCTTCGGTGAAGAGGGACTGCACCGGCTCAAGGCACTACTGTCGAGCCAGGCCGGTGACCGCCCGGTGGTGCTGCATCTCCTGTCGGGGGGCCGCGAGGTCGTCTTGACGGTTTCCGGGGTGCAGGTGGCCGACACGCCCGACCTCGAGGACGCCCTCCGGCAGTGGCTGGGCGCGGACAGCGTCTGGCAGGAATGACCGGCGTGCGCCCGACACTCTCGCAGTTTCTGATGACCGTCACGCTGCTGGTGATGGGGTTTCTCGTCGCCACACAAGTCAAAGCGGGACGCGCCCTGACGTCGCAGGTGGAGATTCCGACGCGAAACGTCTACGCGCTGGCGACACTGCTCAAATCCGAGCGTGAGGCGCGTCAGTCGCTGGCGGCCGAAGTCAGCAAACTCCGCACGCAGCAGGAGGAATATGAGCGGGCCGCCGCGCAGGGGCGCAGTCTGACCGAGGCGATGGGGAAAGAGCTCGAGACGCTGCGCATCGCCCTTGGGCTGAAAGCGATGCGGGGGCCCGGCGTGGTCGTGCGGGTGGAAGATCCCAAGACCCAGCCGAAAGGGAGCAGCAACCCGATCGTCGTCAGCTACCAGGACCTCGTCGCGGTGATCAACGAGCTCTGGGCGGCCGGTGCGGAAGCCGTGGCGATCAATGGCCAGCGCATCACCGCCTCCACCGGCATCGGCCAGGTGGGCGGCTCGGTCGTCGTCAACCTGCAGCGGCTGCATGGTCCGTTTGACATCACCGCGATCGGCGACGCGGCGACGATGGATGGGGCGCTGAACATCCGCGGCGGGCTGGTCGAGAGTCTCCGCGCGCTGGGGTTGACGATTACGATCAAACGGCGTGAGAACCTGACGGTCCCCGCATTCAAAGGGTTGCTCAATTTCGAGTTCGCGAAACCCGCGGAGTGAATGGTGAATCGTGAATCGTGAATCGCGCCTGCGTCCACCTGATCGGCCCTCCGATTCACGGTTCACGAGTCACGATTCACGAAGTTCCGACGTCATCATCGCCGGCGCCAGTTTCGCCGGCCTCGCCGTCGCCCAGAGAGTCGCTCCAGCGCAGGGCCCGACACCCGATACCCGAGGCCCATCCGTGCTGCTTCTCGACAAAGCTCCGATCGGCGACGGGGTCACCTCCGCCTGCGGCGCGCCGCTGGAGATTGTGCGTGCGATGGGCGCGGAGGCAAGCGTGCGGCAGGTGCATCACGAGATCACCATCCACACTCCTGGATCGAAGACGGTATGGCCGCTGCCCGAGCCGTTCTGCACGTTCGACTAC
Organism: bacterium; assembly: GCA_036505015.1. Taxonomy (GTDB): domain Bacteria; phylum Sysuimicrobiota; class Sysuimicrobiia; order Sysuimicrobiales; family Kaftiobacteriaceae; genus DASXUC01. The sequence goes on from DASXUC010000059.1 coordinate 10,831, forward strand.
CGCCAGTTCTGCGAGTCGGCCTTCGCGCAGACCGGCGCCGAGTTCCGCCGCGCGTCGGTGCTCGGGCGCACCGGCAGCGTCGTCCACACGACGGCCGGGGACGTCACCGCACGGTTTCTCGTCGATGCGAGTGGCTGGCGGGCTGCGCTCACCGGCGGCAAGGGCGGCCCATCCGGCGAGCATCGCTGGATGGCGTTTGGGGTCGAGACGGAAGTCGCCGCCGAGCCGGGATCCGGACTGCAGTTCCACTTCGTACCGGAGATTCAGGACGGCTACGGGTGGGTGTTTCCGGCCGGCGACAAATCCCGTATCGGCGTGCTGAGTTACCGCGGCCGGACCAACCTCCGTTCGGCGCTGCACCTGTTTCTCAACCGGTTCGGTCTCGCGCCGGAGGCCTCCCATGGAGGCTTCCTCGCGTCCGGCCTGCGTGCGCCGGTCGTCGATGGGGTCTTTGTGGCCGGCGATGCCGCCGGACAGTGCCTGCCGGTGACGGGAGAAGGCATCAGGACCGCGATCCTGGCCGGGTTCCGCTGCGGGGCACTGCTCCGTGACGCGCGGGAAGGGCGACTCTCAGAACAGGAGGCGCGTCAGCGATACGCGGCGTTCGTGGGCCGCTCACGCCGGAAGTATCGGGCCCTGCTCGGCATCAACGCGGCGCTCCTGCCCGCGTCCGCCTCGATCCGCGGCGTGGCCGCCATGCTCATTGCCAGGACGGGTCTCCTGCGGAGGTTGATGCACCACTATCTGGGAATCTTTGCGTCGAGTGGGATGGTGCCGGGGGAGGGAGTCGAACCCACACGGGCCTTTCGGCCCACGAGATTTTGAGTCTCGTACGTCTGCCTGTTTCGTCACCCCGGCGTGCGCGCAAGGAATTATAGCAAAGGTCGGGTCCCTAAGACTCGGACTTTCTGAATTCCAAGGCGCGCGAATTGATGCAAAAGCGCTTCCCGGTGGCGGTGGGTCCGTCGTCGAAGACGTGCCCCAGATGGGCCCCGCAGGTGCCGCATCGCACCTCGATCCGCACCATTCCATGGCTCCGATCCGTGTGTTCCTCGAGTGCGCCCGCAATCGGCGCATCAAAACTCGGCCACCCGGTCTTGCTGATGAATTTGGTCGAGGACGAGAAGAGCGGCGTTCCGCAGACCACGCAGTGATAGGTGCCGGTGCCTTTTTCGAAGGTCAATTCGCCGGAAAACGGCGCCTCGGTACCCGAGCGGAAACAGATGTCGTACTGTTCCGCCGAGAGCTTCTTCGCCAGCTCCGCGACTTTCGTGGCATCGATCTTTGGCATGATCCTCCTCCCGCCCCCTTTCCCCCGCTTGACACTGCTCCTTCGAGCGTACTACAGAACGGAGACGATTCACCATTCCCCTTGGCCTCCCCGCGTGCGGGTACGCTATCCTTGGGGTGTGGAAATGTTGCATTGATGCCGAAATCGCGCAAGCTCATTCTCATCGATGCGAACGGCCTGGTGTACCGGGCCTTTTTTGCGCTGCCGTACTTTACGACCACCGACGGCCGTCCCACGAACGCCGTCTACGGATTCACGAACATGCTGCTGAAGATCCTCGATGAGGAGAAGCCCGACGACATCGCCGCGGCATTCGATAAGGCCGCGCCCACATTCCGCCATGCGCAGTACAAGGAGTACAAGGCGACGCGGCAGCGCATGCCCGATGACCTGCGGCCGCAGATCCAGACCGCCAAGCAGGTCCTCGAGGCGCTGCGCATCCCGATCTACGAGGCCGCGGGCTTCGAGGCCGAAGACATCCTCGCCACGATCGCGCGGAAAGCCGCCGGTGATGGGCGTGAGGTCCTCATCGTCACCGGCGATCTCGATGTCCTCCAGCTGATCGATGACCACGTCCGCGTCATGGTCACCAGCCGGGGGATCACCGAGACCACCGTCTACGACCGGCGGAAGTTCAAGGATCGCTTCGGGTTCGCTCCGCCGCAGCTGCCGGACTACAAAGGGTTGAAGGGAGATACGACCGACAACATCCCCGGTGTGCCCGGGGTCGGGGACAAGACCGCCGGAGCACTGATCCAGCAGTTCGGCAGCGTCGAGGCGCTGCTTGAGCATCTCCGCCACGCCCGGCCGCGAGGTGACGGAGTCACCGTGGCGGTCACGCCGAAGCTCGCCAAGGCGATCACGGAGCGGGCCGATCAGATTGCGCAAAGCAAATCCCTGGCCACGATCGTTTCCAACGCTCCGGTGGACTGGACCTGGGACGACCTGGTCCGGAAGAAGCCCGATGCCACGCGGCTGCGGGAGCTGTTTGTGAATCTGGAGTTCAAGAGTCTCGTGGAGCGGGTCGGCGTGGCCGACGAACAACCCCCGGGGGTGTATCGGCGTGCGGACAGCGCGGCGGAGCTCGCGGCGGCCGCCGGCGACGCGCCCGAGATCGGTCTGTTCCTCAAGCGAGGGGAGGGCCATCCGATCACCGCGGCACTGGACGGCATCGCACTGTCGCCGGCGCCGACCGAGGCGCTGTTCCTCCCGGTGACCGACGACCGCGTGCCGGACGCGCTGCAGGGACTGTTCGAGGCGGACACGCCGAAGGTCAGTGGTGACGTCAAGGCGGATCTGCACACGCTCCGCACCCGCGGGATCCGGCCGCGGGGGTTGGGCTTTGACGTGGCCGTCGCCTCCTACCTGCTGAATCCCGGCAAGCGCACGCACACGTTGGGGACCGCATCGTGGGAGCACCTCGGGTGGCGCCTGCGCATGGAGCAGGAACCGGAGGCGGGGGACGACCTTGGGCTCGCCCGCGATGCGGTTGCAGAATCCGCGGAAGCCGCGGACGTGCTGCGGCGATTGCGGCCGGTGCTCACCGAGAAGATGAAGGAACGCGAGGTCTACGCGTTGTTCACCGACGTCGAGATGCCGCTGGTGGGTGTGCTCGCGGACATGGAGGCGGCGGGCGTGGCCGTCGACGTGCCGTACCTGCGGAGCCTCTCGGCGGAGTTCGCCGGGCGCGTCGAGGACGTGACCGCCGACATCTACCGGCTGGCGGGAACCGAATTCAACATCTCCTCCCCCAAGCAGCTGGGATTCATCCTGTTCGAGAAACTGCAGTTGCCGGCGATGAAGAAAACCAAGACGGGGTACTCCACCGATTCCGAGGTGCTGGAGTACCTGGCTCCGCAGCATGAGATCGTCGCCAAGATCGTCGCGCACCGCGAGCTGACCAAACTGCTGACCACCTATGTCGACGTGCTGCCGAAGCTGATCAATCCCGCCACCGGGCGGGTGCACACGACCTTCAACCAGACGGTGGCCGCCACGGGCCGGGTCATCACGATCGAGCCAAACCTGCAGAACATCCCCATCCGAACCGAGGAAGGCCGCAAGGTCCGCCGGGCGATCGTGGCGCCGCCGGGCCGGGTCCTGTTGGGGGTGGATTACTCGCAGATCGATCTGCGCGTGCTGGCGCATATCACGGAGGATCCGACGCTGCTGGACGCGTTCGGCCGGGACGATGACATCCATGCGGTCACCGCCGCAGACGTCTTCAACGTTCGCCGGGACGGGGTCACGCCGGACCTGCGCCGCCGCGCGAAGACGATCGTGTTCGGCGTGGCCTACGGGATGAGTGAATTCGGGCTGGCGGCGCAGTTGGGGATCAGCAGGACCGAAGCGAAGTCCTACATCGAGCGATATTACACGACGTTTCCCAAAGTCCGGCAGTACATGCTGGACACGATTGAGGATGTCCGTCGCAGCGGGTACGTCACGACCGTGCTGAACCGGCGCCGCTATATCCCCGAGGTGCACACGCGGAACCGGCCGATCCGTGAAGCCGCCGAGCGCACGGCCATCAATACGCCGATCCAGGGGAGTACGGCCGACATCATCAAGAAGGCGATGGTGGATCTGGCCCGTGACGTGCTGCCGCGCATCCCCGGGGCGGTGATGACGCTGCACGTGCACGACGAGTTGCTGTTTGAGGTCCCGCACGAGGCCGCGGCGGATCTTGCCGGCGAGGCCAAACGCGTGATGGAACGGGCATTCCCCCTCAAGGTGCCGCTGCGCGCCGATGCCAAGGTGGGCGAAAACTGGCGGGACATGGAACCGCTGACATGATAAGAGCCGTTCATCGATCGTCGTTCAGCGATGCTGGATCAACCGGTTATTGGCCGTGTCGACGAACGCCGAACGTCATTTCCATGAAAGTGGTCGGCCTGACCGGCGGCCTCGCCTCCGGCAAGAGTCTGGTCGCCGGCATCTTCCGGGAGCTCGGAGCGCAGATCATCGACGCCGACCACGTCGCGCGGGCCATCGTCGAGCCCGGGCGGCCCGCCTATGACGAGATCCTGGAAGCCTTCGGACGGACCATGCTCGGCCCCGACGGGGCGCTCGACCGGAAACGGCTCGGCGACCTGATCTTCCGCGATCCCGCCGCGCGGGCGAAACTCAACGCGATTACCCACAAGTACATCCGGGGAGAAATCCAGCGCGAGATCGCGCGGTTGCGCGAATCAGGTCGCCGCGGCGTGATGGTCGTCGACATCCCCCTGCTGCTGGACCAGGCCGCGAAGACCGCCTACGACCTCGATGCGGTGGTGGTCGTCTTCGTGGATCCCGACACCCAGCTCGCACGTCTGATGGCCCGAGATGGGCTGCCCCGTGAGCAGGCCATCGGCCGCATCATGGCCCAGCGCCCGCTGGCGGAGAAACTCCCCGAGGCCGACTGGGTGGTCGATAACTCCGGCACTGCTGAGGAAACCCGCCGCCAGGTCGAGGCCCTCTGGGACCAGCTCAGAGCCAACAATCCTCAAGAGCGATCCTAGAATCCTTGATTCTAGATGCTCGCAACAGCTGAAAATCCAGAAATCTAAGGTCCAGCATCTAGAATCGATTTCCGGGCTTTCCGGCCACCGAACAGAGCCCGGTGAGCCCGGAGGGGGACCGGTGGAAGCCGTCTTGTCCCCGATGGTATACTTGGGTGATACCCACGCGAGAAGCCGCGGTAGCGGCCTATCTCTTCTCCCTCTCCCGGTGGGAGAGGGAAGGGAGAGGGTCCGGAGGTCTCACTCGTGCCAGAGTTCCAAATGGTCACCGACATGGCGCCCAGCGGCGACCAACCGCAGGCGATCACCGGCCTCGTAGACAGCCTGAAGCAGGGTAACCGCCGCCAGACGCTCCTTGGCGTGACCGGCAGCGGCAAAACCTACACCGCCGCGCGGGTCATCGAGCAGATGCAGCGCCCCACGCTGGTGCTGGCGCACAACAAGACCCTGGCGGCCCAGCTGTACGGCGAGTTCCGGGAGTTCTTTCCCACCAACGCGGTCCGCTACTTCGTGTCCTACTACGACTACTACCAGCCCGAAGCGTATGTCCCCCAGACGGACCTCTACATCAACAAGGACGCGTCGATCAACGACGAGATCGACCGGCTCCGCCACGCCTCGACCAAAGCCCTGATGGAGCGCCGCGACGTGATCGTCGTGGCCTCGGTGTCGTGTATTTTCGGGTTGGGGCATCCGGAGGACTACAAGGAAGTGATGCTGCTGGTCCGCAAAGGCACCCGCCGCAGCCGCGACGAGATCCTCCGCGGTCTGGTCGATATCCAGTACGAGCGCAACGACGTGGATTTCGCGCGAGGCAAGTTCCGGGTGCGCGGCGACGTGATCGAGGTTTTTCCGTCCTATGAGGACCACGCCGTGCGGATCGAGCTGTTCGGCGACGAGGTGGACCGCATCATCGAGCTGAACCCCCTGACCGGCGAGATCATCGAGGAAAAACCGGTCGTCTCGATCTGGCCGGCCAAGCACTGGGTCACGACCGACGAGCGGCTGGAGCGGGCGCTGCAGACCATCGCGGAAGAACTCCGGGAGCGCTCGGATTGGTTCAAGTCGCAGGGCAAGCTCCTGGAGGCGCAGCGGCTGGAGTTCCGCACGAAGTACGACATGGAGTTGCTGCGCGAGGTCGGCTATTGTCCCGGCATCGAGAACTACTCGCGGCACATGGATGGTCGGGCGCCGGGGGAGCGGCCGGGCTGCCTGCTGGACTACTTCCCGAAAGACTTCCTGATGTTCATCGACGAGAGCCACGTCACGGTGCCGCAGGTACACGGGATGCTGGAGGGCGATCGCTCACGCAAGCGGAACCTCGTCGACTTCGGGTTCCGGCTCCCGTCGGCGTTCGACAACCGCCCGCTGGCGTGGGAGGAGTTCGACGGGATCATCAACCAGGTCGTGTTCGTCTCGGCCACGCCGGGCACGTATGAGCGCGAGGTCAGCCAGCGGATCGTGGAGCAGATCGTGCGACCCACCGGCCTGGTGGACCCGCGGGTGGAAGTGCGTACGGCGAAAGGCCAGATCGACGATCTGATCGCGGAGATCAAAGCGCAGGTAGACAAGGGCGAGCGCACGCTGGTCACCACGCTGACGAAGCGGATGGCCGAGGACCTCACCGCGTACCTGCAGGAGATGGGTCTGAAGGTGCACTACCTGCACGCGGAGATTCAGACCTTCGAGCGGGTGCAGATTCTCAAAGACCTGCGCCTGGGGACCTACGACGTGATCGTCGGCATCAACCTGCTGCGTGAGGGGTTGGATCTCCCGGAGGTGTCCCTGGTGGCCATCCTGGACGCCGACCGGGAAGGCTACCTGCGGTCAGACACCTCGCTGATCCAGACGATGGGGCGCGCCGCCAGACACCTCAGCGGCCGCGTGATCCTCTACGCCGACGAGGTCACCGACTCGATGCGGCGAGCGATCGAAGAGACCAACCGCAGGCGCGAGATCCAGCTGCAGTACAACCGGGACCACGGCATCACCCCGGAGTCGATCATCAAGCCGATCCGGGACATGATCGACCTGGAGCAGGTCGCCGAAGAACTGGAGCAGTACCAGCCCTCCGGGGACGCGCTGACCGCGCAGGAACTGATCAAACTGGCCGAACAGCAGCGGGCGAAAGTCCCTTGGGACATCGCCCGATTGCTGATGCTGTCGCCGCAAGAGTTGGAACAGACCGTCGAGACCCTGGAGCGCGAGATGCGGCGGGCGTCAGCCAACCTCGAATTCGAGAAAGCCGCGGTGCTGCGCGATCAGGTGGCCGAACTGCGCAAGGGGATGGGGGAGCCGTTCTTTGCCGGCGCGCGCCGCGGCGCGACCGCGATGCGACGGGGCAGACCGGGCAGACCGGGAAGACTGGGGCGACAGGGTAGACGCTAGTGCCGCACGATCGGATCGTCGTCCAGGGTGCGCGCGAGCACAACCTCAAGGACATCACCGTCGAAATCCCGCGGGACCAGTTCGTGGTGCTGACGGGCATCTCCGGGTCCGGGAAGTCGTCGCTGGCGTTTGACACCATCTACGCCGAAGGGCAGCGGAAGTACGTCGAATCGCTGTCCGCGTATGCCCGCCAGTTCCTGGGGCTGATGGAAAAACCCGACGTCGACCACATCGACGGGCTGTCTCCCGCGGTGTCAATCGACCAAAAGGGCGCCCCGCGCAATCCACGGTCCACCGTCGGCACCGTCACCGAAATCTACGACTATCTGCGGCTCCTCTACGCCCGCGCCGGCCAGCCCCACTGCCCGATCTGCGGCAAGCCGATCAGCCGCCAGTCCCGGGAGCAGATCGTCGACCAGATCCTGGCGCTGCCGGGGGAGTCGCGCATCCAGGTGCTGGGCCCTCTCGTGCGTGGGCGCAAGGGCGAGTACCGCCAGTTGTTCGAGGATCTGCGCCGGCAGGGCTTCGCCCGGGTGCGCGTCGACGGCAGCGTGTACGAGCTGACCGAAGAGATCGAGCTCGACAAGAACAAGAAACACTCCATCGAAGTCGTGGTCGACCGCATCGTCACCCGTCCCGACGTCAAGACCCGGCTCGCCGACTCGCTGGAGACGGCATTGAAGCTGGGGCAGGGGATCGTGTTCATTGACGTCTTGCCCGACGGCAACCGGCAAGCGGCAACGGGAAACGGGAAGGCCAGGTCACGGGGCCGGAAGGGCCCGGTCCGAAAGAAGGCGGTCCAGAATCCCGAAGAGGGATTGCTGATCTTCAGCCAGTTGTTCGCATGCCCCGACCACGGCTCGGTGCTGCCGGAAATCGAGCCGCGCATCTTCTCGTTCAACAGCCCGTATGGTGCCTGTCCGGCCTGCAGCGGGCTCGGGTTCCGCCAGGAGTTCGACGTCGACCTGGTGCTCGACTGGGACAAGTCGCTGATGGACGGCGCGGTGGTACCCTGGGCCAGCTCGACCAGCGAGTATTACTACGAACTGCTGCAGTCGTTGGCCGCGCACTACCGGGTGGAGATGAAGACCCCGGTGCGGCGGCTTCCGAAGTCCTTCGTCGATGCGCTGCTGCACGGGTCCTCGGAACCGATCAAGGTCAGGTATCACAACAAATGGGGCGCGCTGCGCGTCTATGAGACCAAATTCGAGGGCGTGCTGAACCAGCTGCAGCGCCGCTACAAAGAGACCGATTCCGAGTACATGCGCGAGGAGTACGAGCAGTACATGACCACGCTGCCCTGCCCGACCTGCGGGGGCGCGCGGCTGAAGCCGGAGTCGCTGAGCGTGCGGGTGGGCGGAAACAACATCGCCGAGCTCACCGCGCTCACCGTCCGAGCGGCCCTGGACTTCTTCAACGTGTTGACGCTGACCGAGCGGGAGAAGCTCATCGCCTACCAGATCCTGAAGGAGATCAAATCGCGGTTGAGCTTCCTGGTGAATGTGGGGCTGGACTACCTGACCCTGGACCGCACCGCCAATACGCTGTCGGGCGGAGAAGCCCAGCGCATCCGGCTGGCCACCCAGATCGGCTCCGGGCTGATGGGGGTGCTGTACGTGCTCGACGAGCCCAGCATCGGGCTGCACCAGCGCGACAACCGCCGGCTGATCAGCACGCTGATGCAGATGCGGGATTTGGGCAACACTATTCTGGTCGTGGAACACGATGAGGAGACGATCCGCGCCGCGGACTGGGTGATCGACATCGGTCCCGGGGCCGGGGAAGCCGGCGGGCGCGTCGTGGCCAGCGGCACCCCCGACCAGATCGCGCGGCATCCGGACTCGATCACCGGCATGTATCTCTCCGGCCGCCGGGAGATCGCCGTGCCGCCGCGGCGGCGGGCGGCGGGCGGTGACGCGCTGGTGGTGCGGGGCGCGCGGGAGCACAACCTCAAGGGCATCGACGTCCGCATGCCGCTGGGGGTGTTTGTCGCCGTCACCGGCGTCAGTGGGTCGGGGAAGTCAACGCTGGTCGATGAGATCCTCTATCGCGCGCTGGTATCCCGGCTGCACGGAACCCGGGTGCGGCCGGGCGCGCACACCCGGATCGAGGGCGTCGAGCACGTCGACAAGGTGATCAATATCGATCAGTCGCCGATCGGACGCACGCCGCGGTCGAATCCGGCGACGTACACCAAAACCTTCGATCTGGTGCGCGATCTGTTCGCGCAGACGCCCGACGCCAGGATGCGCGGGTATACGCCGGGCCGGTTTTCGTTCAACGTGCGGGGCGGCCGTTGCGAGGCCTGCGAGGGCGACGGGATCGTGCGCATCGAGATGCACTTCCTCCCGGACATCTACGTGCCGTGTGAAGTGTGCAAAGGCAAGCGCTATAACCGCGAGACGCTCGAGGTGCTGTACAAGGGCCGGAACATCGCGGACGTGCTGGAGATGACGGTAAGTGAGGGCCTGGCTTTTTTCGAGAACGTGCCCCGCATCCGCCGCAAACTGCAGACCCTCGATGACGTGGGACTGGGCTATGTGAAGCTCGGCCAGCCCGCGACCACCCTCTCGGGCGGCGAGGCCCAACGCGTGAAGCTGGCGACCGAGCTCTCCAGGCGGGACACCGGCCGCACCTTGTACATGCTCGACGAGCCCACCGTCGGGCTGCATTTCGCGGATGTGGAGCGCCTGCTGGACGTGCTGCACCGGCTGGTCGATGCCGGCAACACGGTGGCGGTGATCGAGCACAACCTCGACGTCATCAAGACGGCCGACTGGATCATCGACCTGGGTCCCGAAGGCGGGGAACTGGGCGGGCAGGTGATCGCGGAGGGCACACCCGAGCAGGTCTCCCGCATGCCGCAGTCCTACACCGGGCAATTCCTGAAGCGCACGCTCAACGGCGACAAGAGCTTTGTGCTCTCCGGTGATGGCGCCCGAGCTCGGAGGAACTCGCGCACCACGAACCCAAGGACGGGATAAGAGGGATACAGGCGATCATGAAAATCGAACGTTTTGAGATGGAACGGTTCCAGTCGGCATGGGAGACCGAGGTCGAGTACAACCTTGCCGACAGCGGGGTGCACCCCCTGACGCTGGCGGGGCTGGTCGATCACAGCTGGCTGGTGGAAGTCCTCAGTCACGAGCCGATCGGCTACGGCTACACCAACGGCAGCCAGGAGCTGCGCAACCGCATCGCGTCCCTGTATCACGGGGCCGGGGCCGAGCACGTGCTGGTGACCACCGGCGCGGCGGAGGCGAACTTTCTGGTGACCTGGGCGCTGTTGGAACCCGGCGACGAGGCCGTCGTGATGCACCCCAACTACATGCAGATCCCACTGCTGCTGAAAAGCTGGGGCGCGACGGCGCATCCCTGGTGGCTGCGCGAGAGCGCGCAGTGGGCGCCGGATTACGAGGAGTTGGAGCGGCTGGTCACCCCGCGCACGAAAGCGATTTTCGTCTGCAACCCCAACAATCCCACCGGCGCGGTGCTGTCCGTGGATGGCATGAACGCCATCTGTGAGGCCGCGGCGCGCGTCGATGCCTGGGTGGTCGCCGACGAAGTGTACCGCGGCGCGGAACTCACCGGACACCCCACGCCGTCGTTTTGGGATCGCGCGCGCAAGGTCATCGTCACCGGCGGCCTCTCCAAGGCCTACGGGCTGCCCGGCCTGCGCATCGGGTGGATCGTGGCGCCGCATGACCTGGCCGAGGCGCTGTGGGGCTATCACGACTACACCTCGATCGCCCCCAGTATGCTCAGCGATCACGTGGCCCGCATGGCCCTGACCCCCCGGACCTACCAGCGGATCGCCATGCGCTCCCGGGGCATCCTCACCGACGGGCTGGAGACACTGGCAGGATGGGCCAACGGTCTCGGCGACACGATCTCCTGGGTGCCGCCGAAGGCCGGGGCGATCGCGTTTGTCCGGTATCACGCGCCGGCGAATTCGTCCGCGCTGGCCGAACGTCTGCGGCGCGAGCACAGCGTGCTCGTCGTCCCCGGCGATCACTTCCTGATGGACGGGTACCTGCGCGTCGGGTTTGGCGGGGAGAAGAGCACCCTGCAGGCGGGACTGGACCGGCTCGGTCAGGTCCTCCGCACCCTGTGATACCCTTGATTTGTGAGAGGTGACGGTCAACTTCGAAGAAAAACTCCAGCTTGTCCCCACCCGGCCCGGCGTCTATCTGATGAAAGACGCGGCCGGACGGGTGATCTACGTCGGCAAGGCCGCCGTGCTGCGCAACCGCGTGCGCCAGTACTTTCAAGAGAGCGGCCACGCAGAGAGCCCCCGCATCCGCCACCTCATGTCCAAGATCGCGGACTTCGACGTCGTGGCCTGCGAAACCGAAGTCGAAGCCTTGATCCTGGAGATCAACCTCATCAAGCGTCACCGGCCGTTCTACAACGTGCGGATGGCGGATGATAAAGCGTTTCCATACGTGAAGATCACGAACGAGGATTTCCCGAAGATCCTGATGACCCGCCGGGTCGTCCGCGACGGCGGGCGGTACTTCGGCCCGTACCCGTACCACGAGCCGAAGCTGGTGCGCCGCACGATCCGCACGATCCGCAAGCTGTTCAAACTGCGCTCCTGCAACATCGAGATCACGGGCGACCTCCCCCGGCCGTGTCTGGACTACTTTATCGGCCAGTGCACCGCGCCGTGCGTGGCCTGGGGCGCCACCGCCGAGCAGTATACGGAGCAGGTCGGGCAGGCGGCCATGTTCCTGGAGGGACGCCAGGAGTCTCTGCTGGATGAGCTCCGCGCCGAGATGCGCAACGCCGCCGAGGCCACGGAGTTCGAGCGCGCGGCGCAGCTGCGGGACCAGATCCAGGCCATGGACGCCATCTACGAACGGCAGCGCACCGCCAGTGTGGGGCTGGAAGATCGGGATGTGGTCGCCGTGGCTCAGGCCGGGGATCTCGCCTGCGTGCAGATGCTGTTCATCCGCGGCGGCCGGCTGCAGGGGCAGGAGCACTTCGTGCTGGAGGGAACGCGGGGACTGCCGTTCAGCCAGATCCTCGCCGAGTTTCTGAAGCAGTACTACCAGGATGCCCCGGGCGTGCCACGCGAGGTCGTCCCACAGCATCCGGTCGATGACGGCGAGATCATCGCGGAGTGGTTGTCATCCCGGCGGGGGAGCAGGGTGGAGGTGCTGGTCCCGCAGCGCGGCGAGCGGAAGCGGCTCGTGGACATGGCCGCGGAAAACGCCGCGCTGTTTCTAGCCCAGGAGCGCGCCCGCATCGCCGGGCTGGAGGGCGCGGGGATCAAGGAACTGCAGGACGTCCTGGCGCTGGAGAACCCCCCGTTTCGCATCGAGGCCTACGACGTCAGTAACTTCCAAGCCGGGGAAACCGTGGGGTCGCTGGTGGTGTTTGAGGGCGGCCGCTCCTACAAGCGCGGGTACCGGCGCTTCAAGATGAAGTGGACGGAAGGTCCCAATGACTATGCGATGCTGCAGGAGATGCTGCGCCGGCGTTTTGCGATGGCCCGCGAGGAGCAGGAAAAGCTCGACCGCGACGAGCCCGTCATCGTGAAATGGTCGGTGGTGCCCGACCTCGTCCTCATCGATGGCGGGCGGGGGCAGCTCAACGCGGCGCGGGAGGTCCTCTTCGAGTACAACGTCTACATCCCGGCGGTGGGCCTGGCAAAGCGGGAAGAGCTCCTGGTGACGGTCGAACATCCCGAACCGATCGCGCTGCCCCGCGACTCTCATGCCCTGCGGCTGCTGCAGCGCGTCCGGGATGAAGCCCACCGATTCGCCAACGCCTACCATCAGAAGCTGCGGGAGCGGCGCATCGTGTTCTCGGTGCTCGATGAGATCGCCGGGATCGGCGAAAAGCGCAAGCGTGATCTGATCCGCCACTTCGGCTCGGTGCGCCAGATCCGCCAGGCGTCGGCGGACCAGATCGCGGAAGTCGTGGGTCCGAAGACGGCGCAGAAGGTCGCCGACTACCTCCGCGAGCATCCGGACAGCCGCTACAAGGACGAAGCCCTCCGGCCCTGAATGGGCCCGTGGCGCTTGGTCGCGCTGGGGCTGCTCTCCGCACAGGCGCTGGGCTGCACCGGGCAGACCGCGATCTCCTGGGATCCGCAGCCTCTAGCTGTGGCGATGGAGCCCAACGCTTTCCGTGTCTATACGGCGAGGCTGCGCGCGGCCGCCCCTCTCGCGTCGCTTGACCTGATACCGTCGGCCGGTCTGCGGCCGGTGCTGGCCGTCACTCCCTCAACCGTAGCCCGTGTCGACGCCGGATCCGCCCGCCGGGTCCGGCTGGCCTTCCTGCTCCCTCCCACGGCGGCGCCCGGGGAGCGCCTCACCGGCGTCCTCAACCCCGGCCTGCGGATCACCATCGACGTGGTTGCGCCGACGGCGGAGGGGACCCTGGAAAGCGCAGGCCTGGCGCTTGAGCTGGGGGATGCGGCGGCCTATCTGGCGCAGGTCGCCCCCGAGCGCAGCGCGGCGGAACGGCGCACCTTCGCGGGGCTGACCGAGACCGCCCGCCTGGCGCTGGCGCAGACCCTGCAGACGGCGGAACGGATCTCCCTCGACGGCGGCAGGTCCGAGTACCGCATCTACCTCCGCCTCGGCCCGCAGCGCTTTGAATCGTCGATCGTGCTGCAGCGGTCGGCGGATGGGATTTGGCGCATCGTCAGGTTCTAGCCGGTAGTGGATCAACTTGGATGGCCGCGGTGGCGGTCTGTCTCGGGGACGGCCCCCTCACTCCGAGTCGGGCGGCTCGGATTGACGTTGCAGGCCTCACGTTCCCTGCCGCGCTCGCCTGCCAATCTGTAGCTACAGATCACTACGGTCACTTCCACTGACCGCGACATCGGTGCGGCGATCCTGTGCTTTACGGCCTGCGCGATGGTTGCCGCCCTCCAATCTCCGCTCGGGGGCCGCCCCACTCGCCCGCCGCCATCCCCTCTGGTCCGTCCCCAGCATCTGCGCGTATCCTCCCAGGGGCTGGTGGAGGGCCGCCCGAGCGCTACGCCCGGCGGGTGAGCCGCCCAGAGAGCGGAGCGGCCCTCCACCAGCCTGGCAAAAAGGCGGATGGCGGTTCAAACTCACTCGCTACTTTCTAGCCGGCCACCCCTTGACAGACGCCGTGCCCGCTAATATTATGGCTATAATGTATGGCTATAAATGATAGCCACAAAGTGGCGGTCACCGGGAGGGTTGCGAGATGCGCGTCGCCAGCACCGCGGAACTGAAGAACCGCACGAACGAGCTCGTCCGCACGGCCATGGCGGGGGAACCGGTCGTGATTACCATTTATGGCCGGCCGGCAGCGGCGCTGACCCCGCTGAGCCAGGACAAGATCCACGAGATCCTGCTCCACCGCCAAGGGCAGCTGCTGCTAGGTGCCCTGCCCGACGGGCCATGGCTGTACACCTCACTGGAGACGCCCATCGGGACGGTGTACGCCGCGTACAGCGAGCGGGGCGTCGGTTACGTGGACCTCGCGCCCGGCGACCGCGCATTCGAGCGCGCGCTGAAGGATCGGTTCGGCCGCCAGGCGGAGCGCGATCCGTCCCCGCCGCCAGAACTCATCCGACAGCTCAAGACGGCGGTGTCATCCGGCAAGGAATTCTCCGGCGCGATCGATCTCTCGATGGTCGGTCCCTTCGAGCGCCGCGTGCTCGACGAGCTGCGCCATATCCCCAAGGGGCAGGTGCGAACCTACCGCGAAATTGCGGCCCGGCTCGGCCACCCCACCGCCACCCGCGCCGTGGGCAACGCGTGCGCCAGAAACCCGGTGCCGCTGCTGATCCCCTGCCACCGCGTCGTGCGCAGCGACGGAGGGCTGGGAGGCTACTCGCTGCGGGGTGGGGTCGCGCTCAAGCGCCGACTGCTCCAGTCCGAGGGCGCCGATCTTTCGCATCTGCGCGCATCATGATCCGCACTTGTTTCGAACGTATGTACGTGTGTTTGTTCCCTATATAGAAAACGTATATTGACAATCACCCATATATCCAATTAATATTCGACCATGAGCCTTTAGTGATAATGAAGTCGGAGGTGAAATCATGGTCGAGAACATGTATGTGATGGAACGGCTTGCGGCTCAGAAAGTACAGGATTTCCTTCAGATGGCGGAGCAGCACAGGCTGGCGCGTTCGGCATCCGAAGCCGCGCGTCCATCGGCGCCGAAGGAACTGGTGACGTGGGCCATCGGCAGCAGGCGCCCTGCGGCCAAGCGAGCCTAGCGACGCCATGCCCCTGACGCCCGGCAAGTGCCCCGTGTGCAGCCACGATCTCGAGGCGGTGAAGCTGCAGTGCACCTCTTGCGGCACCGTGGTGGAGGGGCACTTTGACTTGTCCAAGTTCAGCCGGCTCGAGCCGGAACAGCTCGCGTTTCTGGAACTGTTTCTGAAAGCCCGCGGCAACCTCAAGGAAGTCGAACGCGAGCTCGGCCTGTCCTACCCGACGATCCGCAGCCGGCTGGAGGGCGTGCTGGCGGCATTGGGATTCGCGGCCTCCCCGGACCGGAGAGGCGACGCGGTGCGCCGCCGCCGCGAGATTCTCGACGCGCTCGACGCGGGTAAGATCGACGCGGGAGAAGCGCTGCGCCTCTTGCGGGAACGCAAGTGAGCCCGCAGCCTCCGAAATCACCGACGAGCGAGGGAACGCCGATGGACGAGGAACAGCAGATCATCCTGCGCATGCTGAAAGAAGGCAAGATCTCGATCGAGGAGGCCGATGCGCTGCTGGGAGCGCTCGGAGAGCAGCGCGCCCAGGACGAGGCCGAAGCATCCGCTGGTCCGGAGGTGCCCGCGGCCCACATCGCCGCGGACATTCCGGCCGGCCCCAGAGCGGAGCTCGGCGGACTGCGCGAAGAAATTCAGACGATCATCGGTGACATTCTGAAGACCGTGCCGAAGGAAGTCACCAAGGGAATGAGGCTCGGCCTGCGGGGGGTGCGCGGGCCGCGGCGGCACGGATTTTTTGACCTCCTCCAGGGACTGCGGGGACTGGAGGAGGGTCAGAGCGAGCTGATCGTCACCGAGACGCTGGGCGCCGGAGAGACCCTCGAGGTCCGCAACGCATGGGGCGACGTGCAGCTGCAGCCGGCACCGGGTGATGTGATGACGCTGGCCGCGCAGGTCAGGGTCTGGGGCGCGACCGCCGACGAAGCGCAACGGGTGGCATCACGTCTTACCGCCGAGACGCGCCGGGTGGGCTCCGTGGTGGTCATCACCATCCCCCGGATGGAGGGATGGCGTGTGCGCGCCGATCTGAAGATCGATGTCCCCTCCGGCGTGAACGTGACGCTCGTGGAGGCCAAGGGTGACGTGCAGGCCCGTGGGCTCAGCGGATCGTTGCGGGTGGGCGTGGCAGCCGGCGATGTCGAGGTGACCGACCATCAGGGACCGGTCGACATCGACGTGAAAAGTGGGGATCTGACCGTCCACCAGATTGATGGTGACGTGGCGGTCGATGTGAAGAGCGGGGATGTCGAAGTTGCCCAGGTGCGCGGGCTGCGCGGGCGGATATCGAGCGGAGACGTGGACGTCACGGATGCGGCCGGGCTGGTCCTCGATGTGCTGAACGGCGATCTTGGCGTCAGCGGTGTCAACGGTGACGTCCGCATCGAGACGAAGAGCGGAGATATCCAGCTGCGCCGCGTACGGAGTACGGCGGTCCGGGTCCGCGCCGTCTCCGGCGACGTCGAGGCCGACCTCGAGGAGTTCTCCACCGGGGACGTGCAGATCGAAACGGTGAGCGGGGACATCGAGGTCGCCCTGCCGGCCACCGCGCGCGTCACCGTCGACGCATCGGTCCGTTCGGGCAAGATCGAGTGCACGCTGCCGCTGCAGGATGCCCGCCGGCACCGCCGGACGCTGCAGGGCGTGCTCAATGCCCCCGACGGGCGCGTCACCCTTCACGCGTTGAGTGGGGACATCGAGATCCGAGAACATCGCGGATGAACGCGGAACGCCTGCGCATCCTGGAGATGGTCAAAGACGGCAAGGTGACCCCCGAGGAGGCCGCCCGCCTGCTGGATGAATTGGACCGTGGCCCCCGGCCGCCCGCGCGCACCGTGCGCGTCCGGATCCGCCGCGCCGGCGGCGAGAACGTTCAGTTCTCGGTGCCGATCGCCGTGGCCGGCGCCGTCCTCTCGTTCGTCCCGCCCATGGCGCGCGAGAAAATGGAAGCGCAGGGCGTGAAGCTCGACGAGCTCGTGCGCGCAATTCAAGAGGGGGACGCCGTCGGAGAAATCGTGAACATTCGTGAGCCGGGCGGCAACCTGATCGAGGTCATCGTGGAATGACGCCGGCGCCTGCCCTGGCGGTCGAACTGGCGGCCCTGACCAAGCAGTTCACCTCGCGCGGCACAGACGAATCCGGCGGCCGCCGGCGTGTAGTGCGGCAGGAGATCGTGGCCGTGGATCATATCGATTTGCAGATCCGCCGCGGCGAGCTCTTCGGCCTCCTGGGGCCAAACGGCGCGGGGAAGACAACCACCATCCGCATGCTCTGCACGCTGCTGGAGCCGACGTCGGGCCGCGCGCAGGTCTGGGACTACGATGTGGTACGGCAGTCGGAGGCCGTGCGCCGGCACATCGGCGTCGTCCTGATGGGCGAGCGGTCGATCTACTGGAAACTCACCGGCCGCGAGAACCTGGAGTATTTCGCCGCGCTCTATCGGGTGCCGCGCCCGCTGGCGCATCAGCGCATCGGCGCGCTCCTCGATCGCGTCGAGCTGACGGCCCGGGCCGACGATCTCGTCGAACGGTACAGCACCGGCATGCGCCAGCGCCTGGCCCTGATAAAATCGATGGTCCACGATCCGCCGATCCTGCTGTTGGATGAGCCCACCACGGGGCTGGATCCCCAGGCCGCGCGCAACATCCGCGACTTGATCCGCCACCTGCACGCCGAGGAAGGGAAGACGATTATTCTGACCACCCACTATATGGAGGAAGCGGACCAGCTGTGCGAGCGCGTGGGCATCATCGACCACGGTCGTATCATCGCGCTGGAGCGGCCGCAGATCCTGCGGCGATCGCTGAGCGCCGGTCCGATCCTGCGCCTGGAGATCGACGAGTTGACCGATGCCATCGAACCCGCCCTGCGAGCGCTGCCGGGTGTGACCGGGGTGGCGGTCCGGCCACAGGGCGAAGACCGCGGCTGGGAGGTGACGCTGCACCTGGCAGACGTCCGCGATGCCCTTCCCAACGCGGTCGCATCCGTCAGCGGACACGGGGGGCGAGTCCGCCACCTCCAGCTGGTCGAGCCCTCCCTCGAAGATGTCTTCATCGCGCTGACCGGACGCCGGCTGCGTGACTGACCGGCTGGCGATCGACGATGCCCGAGGCCCGACGCGGCACTGACGTTGGGTCTCGAAGGTCTCTGCTATCATGGCGGTAATGAGGCAGAGCGTGGAACAGCCGGACTGCTGGGCATGGGTGCTGTCGCCGCTTCCCTCACCGCAGCTGGATCCCGCGCAATCGTTTGCCCGCATCCGCTTGGTCGGACCGCGCGAACTGCTGGCCCGCGCCGGCGAGGAACTTGTCTCCGCGGGCGGCACCGCGACGGCCGTTTCGGCGGGGGCGCCGCCGCTGCGGGACCGGTTCCAGATCACTCTTGCCGGTACCGTCGCGTCGTTTCGCACCTTTGTGGCGCGCGGGCCGGCCCCGGCGGCGCCTGCCGTCGCTGACGCGCTGGCCGCCGTACTGGCAGCCCTGCCGCTGTCGCGCCTGGGAGACCATCGATTCGACTTTCGGCGCAGGGTCTACATCGCCGGGATCCTGAACAACACGCCGGACTCGTTCTACGATCGGGGCCGACATTTCGGAATGGACGCGGCCCTGGCGCGCGCCGACGAGATCGTGCGTCAGGGCGCCGACCTGATTGAAGTGGGGGGCGAGACCGCGCGGGCCGGTGATCGGCTCGCGGCGGGCGAGGAGGTCCGGCGGGTCGTGCCGCTTGTCGACGTCCTGGTCGAGCGCTACCGGCTGCCGGTGGCCGTCGACACCTACAAGCCCGATGTGGCGCGCGCGGCGATTGATGCGGGGGCCGTCCTGATCAACGACATCAGCGGACTGGGAGAGCCGGGGATGGCCCAGGTCATCGCGCGCAGTCGTGCCGGCGTAGTGATCATGCACCTGCACGGCCGGCCGAAGGAGCCGTATGCCGACGTGGAGGTCCCCTCGATGATGGATTGGGTGGGAGCATTCCTGCGGCGCCGCGTCACCGGCGCGGTCGCGGCGGGCATTCCGCGTGAACGTATCTTCGTCGACCCCGGTCTGAATTTCGGGAAACGTCCCAGCCGCGATCTGGAGCTGATGCAGCGGCTGCCGGAACTGCGCAGCCTGGGCTGCCCCATTTTCGTCGCCACATCGAGAAAGGACTACATTCGGGATCTCCTGGACCTGCCTCCCGACGAGCTCCTCGAGGGGACGGCGGCGGCGGTGGCGTTCGCGGTGGTCGGGGGGGCGAACATGCTGCGGGTGCATGACGTGCAGGCGATGGTCCGCGTGGTGCGGATGACCGAATTTCTGGTGGGGCAAAACAGGAGTGATGACGCTGTCACCGAGGAGACGCACGATGGCATTGCTCGCTGATGGACGCAAGCCGGGAATCGACAAACCTGCAATCGAGCGCGCGGTGCGAGACATCATTGTCGCGATCGGCGAAGATCCGACCCGCGAGGGTCTGATCGGCACGCCGGAACGGATCGCGGAGATGTACGAGGAGCTGTTCAGCGGACTGCGGGAGGACCCCGCCGAACTGCTCGAGGTCGGCTTCGACGACGAGGACCACCGCGAGATGGTGATCGTCAAGGACATCCCGTTCTACAGCATGTGCGAGCACCACTTCCTCCCGTTCCACGGCGTCGCGCATGTCGGCTACATCCCCCACGGCCGCATTATCGGGGTGAGCAAAGTCGCGCGGCTGGTGGAGATGGTCGCCCGCCGGCCGCAGGTGCAGGAGCGGCTCACCAAGCAGATTGCCGACTTTCTCTGCGACGGCGGCATGGCGGCCCTCGGCGCGGGCGTCGTGATCGAGGCGGAGCATCTCTGCATGACGGCCCGGGGGATCAAGAAGCCGGGCGCCAAGGTCGTCACCTCAGCGACGCGGGGATCCTTCCGGGACGATCCCAGAACGCGGGCGGAGTTCCTGATGATCATCGAGGGCAGGAGAAGCTGACGGTGGATGTTTCGTGAAGATCCTCGCGCCCGTGTGAACGCTCTGCCGATTGTCGAGGACGACGCGCGTCTAACGCCAGATCTTTCGCAACCTTCGAATGACTCACATGGGGCATTGAGCGTCAAGTGCCGAACAACCGTAGCCTATTACCGTGCGCCTGAGAACATGGACCGACGAAGATCTCCGCAAGGCGGCGGTGGACTCCAGAAGCGTCAGGCAGATCCTTATCAGAATCGGACTGGTGCCAATCGGTGGAAACTACGCAACGGTACGCAGACTCTTGACGCAACTGGGGATCGATACTTCACACATGAAGGGCGGCGCATGGAACAAAGGGATGAAGATTACGACGAACCCGGGACGTCCACTCGAAGAGATCCTTACGTCCGGAGTCTACTACAAGAGCTTCAAACTAAAGAGGAGATTGTTCAGAGCGGGTCTGAAGTCTCCGCGTTGTGAAGAGTGTGGCTGGGCAGAAGTTACCAGCGATGGCTATCTTCCAGTCGAGATTCATCACATCAATGGAGATCCGACGGACAACCGACTGGAGAATTTACAAGTCCTCTGCCCGAATTGCTACTCATTGAAGCCGAACTATAGGAGTAGAATTAGAAAACGAGACTAAAAGCCCAGGTGGCGGAACCGGTATACGCGCGACTCTTAAAAAGTCGTCCCGTTGAAGCGGGTTGTGGGTTCGACTCCCACCCTGGGCACCACCCCCCAACCTCGCGACAAAGGCGATAGAAGCGATAAGAGCGATAAAGGCGAAAGAAAAAGGCGAGCAGGCTCGCCTGTATCGCCGTTGTCCCCTTTATCGCTCTTATCCCGTTGTTAGGGGATTGGGGGTGGAGGCGGCGCCCGGATTCGAACCGGGGAGTGGGGGTTTTGCAGACCCCTGCCTTGCCTCTTGGCTACGCCGCCCTGAAGAGCAACTTGCGGGATAAGTGGAGCGGGAGACGGGACTTGAACCCGCGACCTTCTCCTTGGCAAGGAGACGCTCTACCACTGAGCTACTCCCGCCCGCTCGGGTCGAAAAATCTTCTTCATTATAGTCAGGTTCGCAGAAAGAAGAAAGCCCCGGCGGAGCCGGGGCTCAGCTCTGATTGTGAACCTTGGAGAAGTCGCCGCGGACTAGGCTGCGCCGCGAATGAACAAGAACCAGATGAGCAGCAGGGCAACGAGGATCCAGATAATGTCCAACGGTGGTCCCTCCTCTAAGTAGGGTGTCTATATGAATTGTAACCTTCATTCGCTGGTCTAAACGTACTTCCTGCCGCGCTGAGTCACCTTGTCAAGTTCGAGGAGAGGCCCCTATAATACGGATGCAGCGCTGGCCGCACTCATCGCGGCGCGCCCACGTAGCTCAGGCGGCAGAGCGTGTCCTTGGTAAGGACAAGGTCACCGGTTCGAATCCGGTCGTGGGCTCCACCTGATCGAGTGACCAGTGACCCGTGATCAGTGACCAGACGGCAGGCGGTCACCGGTCATCGTTCACTGGTCACCATTCTGTGAAGGAGCGTACAGTCAATGGCCAAACAGAAATTTGAGCGCACCAAGCCGCACGTGAACGTCGGCACGATCGGGCACGTGGATCACGGCAAGACGACGCTGACGGCGGCGATCACGCAGACGCTGGCGGGGATCGGGCTGACGAAGCCCTACGGGTT
>DASXUC010000060.1:0-6779 GCA_036505015.1 bacterium
ATTGCGAGCGAAGCGAAGCAATCCCGAGCCAACTTCAAGCCCTATGCCACTCAGCCAGTCAACGAGTGGCCTCGTGTACCCCGCCACATCCTCCGGCACAAGCGCATACGCCGCCCGCCCCTTGGCGCACGCCGCAAAGAAGCTCTTCTCGAGCTCATTCAGTTCCGCAAACCCAAATAGAACAAGCGCCGCCGCATCGTCGATCAGTTTGCTCTCTTTCGCAGCCTCGGCGGCCATCGCCAGCAGGTCACTCCCGTCGAAGTATCCCGCCTCGTCCTTGAGGCGCTCCACTTCCTCATAGATCTCCGCCAGCTCAGCCAGCTTGCGACTCGTCCCGTTCGGGCCCGCGCTCGCGGCGCTGTTCTCTCCGTCATCGCGAGCGGAGCCGGCACTCGTGGCTATACTCTTTCCGTCGTCGCGAGCGGAGCCGGCACTCGTGACCTTACTCTTTGCGTCATCGCGAGCGGAGCCGGCGCTTGCGCCGGCGAAGTGTGGCGATCCCGAGTCGCCAAAAAGCCCCTGTTGAACAGCGTGCGGGGAATCCGCCTCGTTGCCTCGTTGCCTCGTTTCCTCGTATCCCGACGCCGTCCGGCGAAGCTCTTGCGGTCCAAGTCCCGCCTTCTTCAAATCCGTCAGCGTCTTCAGCACCGCCCGCGGCGTCCCCGGAAACTCCTTGATCGGCCCCAGGTACCCATCCGGACGGACCTTGGTCTGAATCGCTTTCCGCGCCGCCAGAAAGTCCCCCATCGGCGGAAGCTGAATCCGCCGCGAAGCCACCAGATCCGCGACCGCGACGGCCTTCGCCAGATCCAGAAAAGTTACGAAGCGGACGTTGAACGCGGGACGGTCCCTCGAGATGGCTCGCAGCAGGTGCTCACCCAAAATGTGCGTTGGGACAATGACGAAGATGGATTGCAGCGCCGCTTCTCGCCGGATGTCATCGATCAGACGGGCAAACTGCGTGGTACTTTCGGCCGTTCTCATGGGAGTTACGAGGACAATGCTACCGGATTAGCCCAGTTGAGTCATCGACCCTGTACCAGGTTCTCTCCAGGCCCGTGTTTCGTACCAGGTACCGTTTTGGCACCCCCACGTTCCGCTTGGCGCCGGCACTTCTTCGCCCTGGCCACCCTGGCGCTGGGTGAGATCGTCAGGTGAAGAAGGCCTACCTGGGCGGCTGAGTGAGACCGCTTGCAAGACGCCGGAGGATGGATGATGTCGGACGGATACCGGCCGCTTCCAAAGCCATCAAGACACCACCGACGGCAGGCGGAAATCGAGGCTTCCGGATGCGGCAGCGCGGGGCGCCGGACCGAAGCTCCGCCCGGAGCGAGGCCACCATCGGAGGGCCGATCACGAAGACTCCACCGACAAGGAACAGCTCGAACGGCTCCCCCTGCATGTCCAACCGTTCAGCAATCGCCAGAGCGAGATGCGCCAACGAGCGTCCCGCCTCCGCAAGGATCGCATGAGCCACCACATCACCGTGCCGCGCGGCCACTTCGACCGCCGGGACGAGCGAGGCCAGCAGCGCCCGCCCGCCGCCTTCGCCGTAGACGCGCCGGCGGATCTCCGGCCACTCTCCCAGCCGCGCCTGAAACATATCGGCGAGCGCGGTTTTCGGCCCCCGGCCGTCGGCGCCGCGGAGGGCCGCACGTAAGGCCGCCTGCCCGATACCCACGCCTCCACCGGCGTCATCGATCAGGTATCCATAGCCTCCCGCTCTCGCACTCTTCCCTGCCGCGTTGCGTCCCAGTGCGACCGATCCTGTGCCGGCGATCACCATCACCCCGGGTCCGCCGGCCGACGCTCCCGCGAATGCGATCTCCGCATCCCAGGTCGCGTGGATGACGTCGGCCCGCGTCACCTTCTGGAGGATCCGGACCGCTGCGCGCGACTCCGGAGACTCCGGTTCCAACCCGGTCAGGCCGGCAACGACGGCCCGCGGCGACCGCCGCACACGCGCCTCGGACGACGCCGATGTGAACGCCTGGGCGATGGCGTCTCTGGTCTTCCTGCGACCCGCGGGCAGGTAGAGATGATCGATGGGACCGCCGCGGCCCACGCCCAGCATGCGGCCGGTGTCATCCGCGAGCACGCAGGTCGTAGAGGAGGCCCCGCCATCGACTCCGGCGACGGTGATCCGCTGGGTCACCGGGATGTGTCGGCCCCCTGCCGGAACTCCTGGATCGCCTCCACAAATGTACGGGTGATCACCAGCGCATCGGTGATCGCCCGTCCCACGACCACGGCGAACGCCCCTGCGCGGAAGGCCTCCAGCGCGTCCTCCGGCGTGCGATACCGTCCCTCGGCTACGACCGGCACAGAGAGCGAGCGGGCGAGGTCACGGACTAAGCCGAGATCCGGCTCGTCCGACGGCAACGAGGTTTCCGTGTAGCCTGACAGCGTCGTCGCCAGCAAGTCTGCGCCCAGCGCCGCGGCATGCTCTCCTTCGTCGAGCGTGGAGACGTCGGCCATCACGGGCCGCCCAAGTTGCCGTTTGATGCGCGGGATCAGCTCATTGAGCCGCTCGCCGCCCGGACGCGGCCGCGCGGTCGCATCGAGGGCGATGATGTCCGCACCCGCCGCGGCGACCGCCTCGGCATCGCCAAACGTCGGGGTGATAAACCTGAGAGCATCCGGTGACGATACCTTGCGGATGCCGATGATGGGGATGGTCACGAGGGACCGGACGGCGGCAACGTCTTCCTCGCCGTTGACACGCACGCCGACCGCGCCTCCGGCCTCTGCGGCGCGCGCCAGCGCCGCGATGACCCGCGAATCGTGCAGGGGATGCCCCTCCCGCGCCTGGCAGGAGACAATGAGACCGCCAGCCAGGCGATCCAGCACGGTTCGATCCCCCGCGCTCATCCCTTCACCGCCCCTGCGGTGAGCCCGCTGATGAAGTGCCGCGACAGCAGCACGTACAGCGTGACGACGGGCACCGCCGCCAGGGTGAGCCCGGCGAACAGGATCGCCCAATCTGTGTAGTATTGGCCGAAGAACGTCGTCATCCCAAGCGGCAGCGTCTTCAGCCGGTCGGACTGAATAAAGACCAGCGGGAAGAAGAAGTCATTCCAGATCGGGATGACATTGTAGATCAGCACGATGACCAGCGCGGGCCGAACCAGCGGCAGCATGATGCGGCGGAAGATCAGCCACTCGCCCGCCCCGTCGATGCGGGCCGCGCTGTCCAGGTCCGACGGCAGGGTACGGAAGAAGCCGGTGAGGATGAACACCGCGCTCGGCAGTCCCGAGGCCGCGTAGATCAGGATCAAAGACCAGAGTGAATCCAGCAGATGCAGGTCGCGCATGAGGATGAACAGCGGGATGATGCCCAACCGGATGGGCAGCATGAGCCCGCTCAGGAAGAACAGGTACAGCAGGTCATTCCCGCTGAAGCGGAACCGTCCGAGCGCGTAGCCGGCCATCGCGCCCAGCGCCAGGATGATGAGGATCGAGACCAACGTCACGACCACGCTGTTGCGGAAGTAAAGCGCGAAGTGCGCCTCGACCCACACGCGCGCGAAGTTCTCCAGCCGCCAGACCGTGGGCAGTCCGAAGGGATTCTGGAAGATCTCCCGCGTGGACTTGAACGCGGACAACCCCATGATGAGCATCGGGGCGAGGACGAGGATGGCATTGGCCAGCAGGACGACCTGCAACAGCGGTCGCCAGGACAGCCGGCTGCGGCTCACTCTCACGAGAGCTCCACCTCCCGCCGGCGCAGCAGCACCGCGGCCACCGCAGACACCGCGACCAGCAGGATGAACATCAGCACCGCAACGGCGGACCCGATCCCGATGTCCTGGAGCCCAGTGTCGACCTCCCCGAAGGCCATCCGATAGAAGAGCAGGCTGAGCACGTCGGTGGCGCGATTCGGCGCGCCCGACACGCCCTGCATCACGTACGGCAGCTCGAACCAGTTGAATGAGCCGATGAAGGTGAGCAGCGCGATGATCGTCACGGCGGGGGCGAGCAGCGGGAAGATCACGTGGCGGATGAGCTGTCCTTCCCCCGCCCCATCGATCCGAGCGGCTTCCAGGTACTCGTCCGGAATCGCGTGAATGCCGGCGAGGAAGACGATGGTGGGGAAGCCGATCCACCGCCAGGCATTGACCATGACCAGGGTGAGCAGCGCGGTCGACGGATCGCCCAGCCACGGGCGCACGAAATTGGCCAGCCCCACGTCGGTGAGCACCTTGTTGACGATGCCGAAGACGGGGTTGAGGAACAGCGCCCAGAGGAAGCCGACGATGACCAGCGACAGCATTACCGGCAGGAAGAAGATGACGCGGTAGACCTTCGTCCCCCACGGCCCGCGCGCGAGCAGCAGCGCCAGGCCGAGTGCCACGATGTTCTGCACGATCATCGTGACGACGAAAACGACGACGTTGTGCCAGAACGCGTTGGTCAACAGCTGCGAGTACGGGAAGGTTCCGAACAGCCGGAAGAAATTCGCCAGGCCGACGAACCCGCGCCTGCCAATCCCCTCCCAGCCGTAAAAGCTGAAGGCCAGCGCGGAAAGGATTGGGTAGGTGATGAACAGCGCAAAGACGACGAGGGCGGGGCCGAGGAAGATGAGCAGCCACAGCCTGCGGCCGGCGCGCAGGCTCAGCCGCGATGGACGCAGCCGTCTCGCCGGCGAGACAAATGTTGGGGCGGGTGGAGATGTCTCCACCCGCCCCCCAGCACTATCTCCCGCGGAACGGTTCGAACCAGGCACCGAGGCCCCGCGTGAGCTCCTCGCCCACCTGCTGCGGCGACATCTGCCCGGCCATCATGGCCTGGAGCGCGTTCTGGAGCAGCGTGGAACCCGTGGGCGCCTGCCAGCGGAACCCGACCAGCATGATGTAGGGTGTGGCCTTGCGGTTCATGTCCTGCACGTGCTTGAGCACCGGGTCCTTGATCACGACGCCCGGCACCGCCGAGTTCTGGGCAAGCATATCCGTGAACATCTGCCCGAACTCGCGCGTCGCGGTGAAGCGGATGAACTTCTTCGCCGCGTCCATGTGCGGCGTCTTCGCGTTGATGCCGTAGTTGCCGTCATTGAACGACGAGACCCACGGCACCTGCCCGGCCCTCAGCGGCGGCGAGGCGAAGACGTCGAAGTCCAGGTTCTTGTTCTGCGCTTTGAAGAAGCCGATCTCCCACGACCCGCCGATGAACATCGCCGCCTGCTCATTGAGGAACAGCTGCTGCATGGTCGCGTAGTCCACGCCCATGAAGTTGGGGTGCATGTATGGCCGGAGCTCCAGCATCCGGGCGATCGCGTTCGTGTACGTCGGGTCCTTAAAGGTTGTCTGTCCGCGCGTCACCGCCTCGAAGAACGTGCTGCCGCCATAGAAGTTCGGCGCGATAGCACCGGACATGACCTCGAGCGTCCACCCCTCCTTGCCGCCGTTCGCCAGCGGCAGCACGCCCTTATCCTTGAGGGTCTTCATGGTCGTCAGGAACTCGGCCCAGCCCTTGGGGACACTGACGCCGGCCTGAGCGAAGAGCTTCTTGTTGTAGTAGATCACGATCGTCTGACTCGCGAACGGCACACCGTAGATCTTGCCGTCTTTGCGCCCCTTGGCGCCCTCGAGAATCGTCCGGGAGAAGAGCCTGAGCTCCGGCACAGTCTCGAAGTCGAGCGCCGCGATATACCCCGGCGCGGTGAACGTTTCCAAGCCACCGTAGGCGCGGAGGTGGATGATGTCCGGCCCTTTCCCCGCCGTCAGGGCAGTGGACAGGATGGTGTTGTACTCCGTCTGCTTGAAGGGCATGAACTGCACCCTGATGCCCGGGTTGCGCTGCTCGAATACCTTGATCATGCGGTCGTACGCCCACTGATCCTCGGTCCGCCAGCTCCAAAACGTGAGCGTCACGGCCCCCTGGCCGCCGGCCGTCCCCGGGAAGAAGGACGCGACCAACAGCACCATGACGAGTCCCGCCAACCATCGCCGCCTCACAGAGCACCTCCTGTACGCATCGGAATCCGCTTATCGCTTCGGCGCCTTCCCAGATAGCCCTCTCCCCCGCGAATAGCCCTCTCCCCGCGAGGGGGGAGGGGGTGGGTGAGGGGCGCACCGAAGGCCATCGGTGTGACCTCCTCCCTGCCCACCGGTACTGTCACCTTCCTCTTTACGGATATCGAGGGCAGCACGCGCCTGTGGGAGCAGCACCCCGGCGCGATGAAGCAGGCCCTTGCGCGCCACGACGAACTGCTGCGTGAGGCCATCACCGATCACGGCGGGCAGATCTTCAAGACGGTCGGCGACGGAGTCTACGCGGTCTTCCCGGCGGCGTCGGCCGCACTCTCGGCCGCGCTGGCGGCGCAGGGGAAGTTGCCGGCGGAGACGCAGGCCATCTCGGGCGGCCTCCGCGTGCGCATGGCCGTTCACACCGGCACCGCGGAAGCCCGCGACGGCGACTACTTCGGCCCCGCCCTCAACCGGGTCGCCCGGCTGCTGGCCGCTGGCCACGGCGGACAGATCCTGGTTTCGGAGGCGACCAGCGCGCTGGTCGCGGACGACCTGCCGCCGGGGGTCACGTTGCAAGACCGCGGCCGCTTCCGGCTCAAAGACCTCGCCCGCCCCGAGCAGATCTTCCAGATCGTCGCACCCGGCCTCACCATCGAGTTCCCTCCGCTTCGGACGCTCGACACGATGCCCAACAACCTGCCGCGCCAGCTCACCAGTTTCGTCGGCCGCGACCGAGAGCTGCTCGAGATCAAGGAGCGCGTCGCGACGACGCCGCTGCTGACGCTGACCGGGCCCGGCGGATCGGGAAAAACG
>DASXUC010000061.1:0-40556 GCA_036505015.1 bacterium
GCACCGATGTCGCGGTCAGCGGAAGAGACCGCAGTGATCCGTTGCTACAGATTGGCAGGCGAGCGCGGCAGGGAACGTGAGGCCTGCAACGTCAATCCGAGCCGCCCGACTCGACGCGAGGGGCCGGTCCCGAGCACAACCGCCGCCGACACGCATCCAGATTGACCCACTACCGATGCACGCCTCGCGTTGTCGCGTCTGCCGGATTGTGTTACGATGAACGATGAAGCGTTGGCTGGGAGGTGCGTGCCTCCGACGGCCTCTCGGCTTTCCGACAGTCTTCAATGGAGGTATTGGCTCGTGGCTCTGCCCAAGACCGCCAAGACCCAGATCGTCGACAAGTTCAAGCGCCATCAGGGGGACACGGGCTCGCCGGACGTCCAGATCGCGTTGCTCACCGAGCGCATCACTCAACTCAGCGAGCATCTGGCGACCCACAAGAAGGATGTCCATTCCCGGCGGGGGCTGCTGCACCTCGTCAGCCAGCGCCGGCGCCTGCTGGCGTACATGATGCGCACGGACGTGAAGCGGTACCGGGAGCTGGTCGACAGTCTTGGCCTGCGTCGGTGACCGGGGGCGTCGCAGCGGGAGCTGCCAGGCGCAGGACACAACAGGGAGCATTCGGGAGCGGGGCATTCCCCGCTCCTTTTCGCATGCACCGGAACAATTGAGGGGGATGGCATGGTTCAATCTGGTCTTACTACCGTCCGCGTAGAAATCGGCGCCGACGCAATCTCGCTGGAGACCGGCGTGCTGGCCAAGCAGGCCGGCGGGTCGGTCGTGGTGCGGCAGGGCGACACCGTCGTTCTTGTCACCGCCACGATGTCACCGACGCCGCGCGAAGGGATCGACTTCTTCCCGCTGCTGTGTGACTTCGAAGAGAAGATGTACGCGGCCGGCAAGATTCCCGGCGGGTTCTTCAAGCGGGAGGGCCGGCCGGGCGAACGCGCCATCCTGTCGGCCCGCCTGATGGATCGTCCGATTCGGCCGCTGTTTCCGAAGGGGTTCCGCAACGACGTGCAGGTCGTGGCCACCGTGCTGTCGGCCGATCAGAAGAACGATCCGTCGATCCTTGCGGTGAACGGTGCATCCGCCGCGCTGATGATCTCCGACATCCCTTTTGACGGACCCATCGGTGCCGTGCGCATCGGGCTGCTGGGCGGCGAGTTCGTGGTCAACCCGCCGATGTCCGCGCTGGACGGCGAGAGCCAGCTGGATCTCATCGTCGCCGGCACCACCGGCGCGATCGTGATGGTTGAGGCCGGCGCCAGCGAGGTCCCCGAAGACCGGCTGGCGGATGCCCTGGCGCTCGCGCAGGGTGAGATCAAGCGAATCATCACCGCGCAGCAGGATTTGACCGCGCAGGTCGGGCGGCCGAAGGTCGACGTCCCGGCCATGGAGATCGACCCCGCGCTGGCCGCCGCCGTCCGCGATCAGGCGATGCCGCTGATTCGCAAGGCCCTGTCCCAGCCCGAGAAGCTCGCCCGCGAGGATGCCCTGCGGCAGATGGTGGACCAGGTGGCGCCCGCGCTGCTGGAGCGGTATCCGGAACGCGGCAAGGAGATCGACGAGATCGTGCAGGCCGCCACCAAGGAAGAGGTGCGCCGCATGATCCTCGGCGAGGGCCGGCGGCCCGACGGCCGCGGGGTCAAAGATCTCCGGCCGCTGTCGGCGTCGGTGGGCGTATTGCCGCGCACACACGGGTCCGGACTCTTCCAGCGCGGCCAGACGCAGGTGCTGACGGTTGCGACGTTGGGGACCGGTCAGGATGAGCAAACCATCGATGACATCAGTCTGCGGACCTCGAAGCGGTTCATGCACCATTACTCGTTCCCACCGTTCTCGGTCGGGGAGGTGCGGCCGCTGCGCGGCCCCGGGCGCCGCGAGATCGGTCACGGTCTGCTCGCGGAGCGGGCCCTGGCGCCGATGATCCCGGCCCCCGAGACGTTTCCCTATACGATCCGGCTGGTGTCGGAAGTGTTGGAGTCCAACGGCTCGACGTCGATGGCGTCGGTCTGCGGCTCGACGCTGGCGCTGATGGACGCGGGCGTGCCGATTGCCGCACCGGTCGCCGGGATCTCGATCGGGCTGGTCACGGGGGACGGGGGACGGGCGGCGCTGCTCACCGACATCCAGGGTATGGAAGATGCGATGGGCGACATGGACTTCAAGGTCGCGGGCACGCGCAAGGGTATCACCGCCGTCCAGCTGGATATCAAACTGAAGGGTGTGGGCCTGGACGTCCTGCGCAGCGCGATCGCGCAGGCACGGGAGGCACGGCTGGCGATCCTCGAGGTGATGGCCGCGGCGATCGCCGCGCCGCGGGGCACGCTGTCGCCGTACGCGCCGCGCATCCTGACGATCGAGATCAATCCGGACAAGATCCGCGAGGTGATCGGACCCGGCGGCAAAGTGATCAACAAGATCACCGCCGAGACCGGCGTGAAGATCGACATCGAACAGGACGGCCGGGTGATGATCGCCTCCACCGACGAGGAGGCCGCGCGGAGAGCCGTGGCGATGATCGAGAGCATCGTCCGCGAGGCGAAGCCCGGCGAGACCTTCCTGGGACGGGTCACGCGTGTGACCAACTTCGGCGCATTCGTGGAAATCATGCCCGGGAAGGAAGGACTGGTGCACATTTCCGAGTTGTCCGATGAACGGGTGAACCGCGTCGAAGACGTGGTGAAGGTCGGCGACGAACTGACCGTGCGCGTCAAAGAGATCGACAACCTCGGCCGCATCAATCTGACCCGCCGTACCCCCGGGGCCCCGCCTCCGGAGGGAGTTCCCGCCGGTGCGGGGCAGCGGACGGGGGGCCGTCCCCGGGGCGACGATCGCAACCGCCGCCGGCGCGGCCCGGGGTCCGACCGCGATCGGCGGCCGCCCCAGTCCAGCTGATCGTTCATGGTTCGGCGTTCATCGTTCATGGTTCGTTGTCGATGAGATATGGATGAACTGATTCAGCAGACCACGTTATCCAACGGCCTGCGCATCGTGACCGAACACATGCCGTCGGTGCGCACGGCGGCGGTGGGCATCTATGTCGGGGCCGGCTCGCGCGTGGAGAGCGCATCCCAGCACGGCATTTCCCACTTCCTCGAGCATCTGTTCTTCAAAGGCACCGACACGCGCACGGCGCTGGAAATCGCCCAGGCCGCGGATGACATCGGCGGCCAGATGAACGCGTTTACCGACCGTGAACAAACCGTGTTCTACATCAAGGTCCTCTCCGCGCATCTGGACCGCGCGCTGGAAATCTACGCGGACATGCTGCTGCGTTCGACGCTGGCGGCGGAGTCGCTCGAGCGCGAGCGGCAGGTGATCATCGAGGAGATCAAGAGCTACGAGGATGCTCCCGATGAGCTGGTGCAGGATCTGTTCGCGCAGACGGTGTGGGACGGCCATCCGCTCGGCCGGCCGGTGATCGGCACGCTGGCCACGGTGCCGCTGTTGTCGCGGGCTGATTTTGTCGAGTTCATCGGGGCATACTACCGGCCGGACAACGTGGTCATCGCGGTCGCCGGTGACGTGGTGCACGACGACGTGGTGGGCCGCCTGACCCGGCATTTTGGGAGCTGGTCCGGGACGTCCGCGCAGGCACCGGATGTCCGGCCCGTCGGCTCCCCGGGGGTGGCGACCCGGTTCAAAGAGACCGAGCAGGTGCACCTGTGCATCGGCACGGAAGGGCTCCCCCAGGCCAGCGACGACCAGTACGCGCTGGCCGTGCTGGACAACATCCTCGGCGGCGGGCTGAGCTCCCGTCTATTCCAGGAGATCCGCGAGCAGCGCGGGCTGGTCTACACGATTACCTCCTACGCCTCCTCCTACCGGGACGGAGGGCTGGTCGTGATCTACGCGGGGATGAGCCCGGATGCGGGACCCGAAGTGATCACGCTGACCCTGCGCGAACTGGACCGGATCGTGCTGGATCCGGTCGCAGACGCGGAACTCCAGCGTGCCAAGGAATCGTTGAAAGCGAACCTGATGCTCTCGCTGGAAAGCACGAGCAGCCGGATGTCCAAGCTGGCCCGCGGGGAAATCTACTATCGGCGGCAGATCGGCCTCGACGAGATCGTGGGCCGCATCGACGCCGTGTCGGCCGCCGACGTGCGGGCGCTGGCGGAGCGATTCTTCCGTCCCGACCGCATGGCGATGGCGGCGGTTGGGCCGTTCCGTGCCGACGGCGAGCTGGCCGGCGGGATGCGCGCGGCGTTCGAACGTCACATCCGGGCGCGCGTCTGAATGGCGGACCGGCTGCGCGTGGCGGTGGCGGGAGCGGCAGGGCGGATGGGACGCGCCAGCATCAGGGCGATCGCCGCCCAGAGCGACATGGCCGTCGTCGCCGCGCTGGGCCGGGCCTCGTCCATCGGCACGGACGCCGGAGCGGTTGCCGGCATCCCGCCGATGGGGATCCCGATCCTGGACACGCTGGAGGCCGCACTGGCCGGCGCGGATGTCCTGGTGGACTTCTCGCCGGGAGCCGCGGCGGCGGACCACGCGCGCGCGGCCGTGCCGGTCGGGGTGTCGCCGGTGATCGGCGGAACAGGCATGACTGCCACCGATCTGACCGATCTCGCGGGTCTGTGCGAGGCGCGCGGCGTGGGGGCCGTGGTGGCCCCGAACTTCGCGATCGGTGCGGTGTTGATGATGGAGTTCGCCCGCCAGGCGGCGCCGCATTTCCCGCACGTCGAGATCATCGAACTCCACCATGACCGCAAGCGCGATGCGCCGTCCGGAACGGCCGTGAAAACCGCCGTCCTGGTAGCCGCCGCCCGGGGTGAAGCGCCGCCGGCAAAGGTACAGGAAGAAGAACTGGTGGCCGGGGCGCGGGGCGGGCGCGCGGCGGGGATTCCGGTGCACAGCATTCGCCTGCCGGGACTGGTGGCCCACCAGGAAGTCATCTTCGGCGGGAGCGGGCAGACGCTCACCATCCGGCACGATTCGATCAGCGAAGAGTCGTTCATGCCCGGACTGCTGTTGGCCGTGCGCCGGGTGAGAGCCTTGCCGGGACTGGTCTACGGACTGGAGAAACTCCTGTTCACATGAGCGGCTATCGCGTGGGGATCGTCGGCGCCACGGGCGCGGTGGGGCGCGAAATGCTGGGCGTCCTCGCGCAGCGGCGCTTCCCCGTCTCCGCGCTTACGTTGATCGCCTCGGGCCGGTCGGCGGGATCGCGCATCGACGGCCATGAGGTCGTGGCCATCTCACCCGGCGTCTTTGCCGACCTGGACGTCGCGATGTTCGACACGCCCGACGAGGTGGCTATGCAGTGGGTGCCCGTGGCAGCTGACGCCGGCGTCACCTGCGTGGACAACTCAGGGGCGTTTCGCATGGCACCCGACGTCCCCCTGGTCATCCCGGAGGTGAACGGCGATGCGCTGCGGTCGATCCGCCGCGGGATCGTCGCCAACCCCAACTGCACGACCGTGACGATCGCCGTGCCGCTGGCACCGCTGCACCGCGCGGCGCGGCTGCGGCGCGTGATCGCCTGCTCCTACCAATCCGTATCCGGCGCGGGCCAACGTGGTGTGGCGCAGCTCTGGGCGGAAATCGATGCGGCCTCCGCGACGCACCGGCCGCCTGAGGAGCCGGCGGGAGAGGCGTTTGCTCATCCGATCGCCTTCAACATCATTCCCGCGATCGGCGCGCTCCGCGGCGCCCATCCCAGCGAGGAAGTGAAGGTGGCCGCCGAATTGCGCAAGATGCTGGCCGCCCCGGAGCTGCCCGTCGGGGTGACCTGCGTCCG
The DNA here is from genome assembly GCA_036505015.1 of bacterium. GTDB lineage: Bacteria > Sysuimicrobiota > Sysuimicrobiia > Sysuimicrobiales > Kaftiobacteriaceae > DASXUC01. The sequence goes on from DASXUC010000061.1 coordinate 5,750, forward strand.
TGTCCCGACGCTGACCGCCCATGGCGTGGCGGTCCACGTCGAGTTCGAGCGGCCGATGGATGCCGCCGAGGCGCGCGCCATCCTCTCGGAGGCCGCGGGCATCGAAGTCGTCGACGCCCCTGACGCGCACCGGTATCCCACGGCGCGTCTGGCGATGGGGCAGGATCCCTGTTACGTCGGCCGGATCCGCACCGACGAAGCGGGCGGCCTGGCGTTCTTCGCCGTCACCGACAACCTGCGCAAAGGGGCGGCGCTCAACGCCGTGCAGATCGTCGAGACGATGATCAGCATGGGTCTCCTCCAACCCAAGGTCAGCGCCTAAACGCGTCCCCTGCGTCTATCGCGTCTGCCGCGTCAATTGCGTCTCAACCAGGTCATTCATTCTTGAGGCCCAGGACGCAAGAGACGCAATAGGACGCAACAAGATGCAAAGAGACGCCAAGAAGATGCGACTGGTCGTCCAGAAATACGGTGGGGTGCTGTTGGGCAGCGACGACGGACGCCGGCAGGTCGCCCAGCGGATCGCGGCGACCGCATCCGAGGGCGCGCGGGTGGTCGCCGTCGCCTCGGCGATCGGCCGGGAAGGCGATCCGTATGCCACCGACACGCTGATGACCCTCCTCGCCGACGCCGACTCCTCCGGCGACGTCGACCCCCGCACCCTGGACCTGCTGCTGTCCACCGGGGAGGTCATCTCCACCACCTTGATGGCCCACCTGCTGGTGCGGATCGGGTGTCCGGCGGTCGCGTTGACGGGGGGACAAGCGGGCATCCTCACCACGGACGAATTCAACGACGCCAGGATCCTCAGCATCAATCCCACCTTGCTCCGTCACTACCTGGACCGCGGATTTGTGGTCGTCGTGGCCGGGTTCCAGGGCATCACGCGCGACGGGGAAATCACGACGCTGGGCCGGGGGGGCAGCGACACCACCGCGGTCGCCATCGGCGCGGCGCTGGGCGCCGACCTGGTGGAAATTTTCAAGGACGTCGAGGGAATCATGACCGCGGACCCGAAGTTGGTAAGCGGAGCGCGTCCGATTCGAGCCATCACGTACGATGAGGTGTCCCAGATGGCTGCGCTCGGTGCGCGGGTCCTCCATCCGCGTGCCGCGGACATCGGCCGGGAGCACGGCGTGCGGCTGGTGGTGAAGCAGGTGGGGAGTATCAATGGGGGCACGATCATCGTGAAGGGTCCGGAGCTCGGAGTGCCGATCATCGACGGCCGGCCGGTGATTGCCCTGGCGCACCTGCCCGACGTCGTCCAGTTGAAGGTTCGCCGGACAGCGGGCGAGGACCAGGGACGTCCGCTGCTGGCCCTGCGCTCGCTGGCCGAACACGGTATCAGCATCGACCTCATCAGCCTGCTGCCTGAAATGCTGGCGTTCACCGTGCAGGAGGACGTGGTGGAGCGCGCGACCGGCCTTCTGTCGACGTTCGGGTTCGATGTCGATGTCAGCGAGCCGTGCGCGAAAGTGTCGATCATCGGCGCGGGAATGCGCGGCCGTCCCGGGGTGATGGCGCGGGTGGTGAATGCGCTGCACCGGGCCGGGGTGGAAATCCTGCAGACCGCCGACTCGCACACCACGATCTCGTGTCTGGTCGCCCGCGGGCAGATGAAAGACGCCCTGGTCGCCCTGCATGACGAATTCGGGTTAGCCGAAGAAGTGGCGTCGGAACGCGAGAGCGAGGGCTAAACGCGCTAAGGGGGTGACGGGGTGGCAATCTTTGGACGCGTACTAACCGCCATGGTCACGCCGTTCGACGAGAGCGGCGCGGTGGACACGGAACAGGCGAAGCGCCTGGCCAGGCGGTTGGTCGACAACGGCTCGGAGGGGATCGTGGTGGCGGGGACCACCGGCGAATCACCTACGCTCAGCGACGACGAGAAGGTCGGGCTCTTCGCGGCGGTCAAGGAAGCCGTGGGCGGCCGGGCGATGGTGGTGGCCGGCACGGGGACCTACGACACGCGCCACTCCGTGCATCTGACCAAGCAGGCCCAGCAGATCGGGGCCGACGGGATTCTGCTGGTGAACCCGTACTACAACCGGCCCTCGCAGGACGGGCTCTATGCCCACTTCCGCACGATCGCCGAATCGACGTCGCTGCCGTGCATGCTCTACAACATACCGGGGCGCACCGGTGTGAACGCGCTGCCGGAGACGATTGCCCGTCTGGCCGACGTGCCGAACATCGTCGCGGTGAAAGAGGCCAGCGGGAGTCTGGACCAGGTATCGGAGATCAGGCGCCGGACCAGTCCGGATTTTCTCATCTATAGCGGCGACGACAGCCTGACGCTGCCCATCCTTTCGGTGGGCGGAACCGGCATCGTCAGCGTGGCCGCGCATCTGGTCGGACGGGAGATCGCCGACATGGTCCGCGCCTACGAGCGGGGCGACGTGCGGAAGGCCCTGGACATCCATCTGCGGCTCTTCCCGTTGTTCAAGGTGCTGTTCATCACCTCCAACCCCGTCCCACTGAAGGCCGCGCTCAATCTCAGCGGCTTCACCGTGGGCAAGCCGCGTCTGCCGCTGGTCGAGGCGACCGCGAAGGAGAAGGAACAGATCGCGTCGGTGCTCAAGGAACTGGCGCTCGCCCCTGTCTAAGCGCTCTTCCCGTCAGAGGGCGCTCGAGCGGCTGCACGCCCGCATCCGGCGCTGCGATCGGTGCCCGCTCCATCGCACGCGAACGAACGCCGTGCCCGGAGCGGGGCCCGCGACCGCGCGGATCGTGTTCGTGGGGGAGGCGCCGGGACGCGCGGAAGATTTACGCGGGGAGCCGTTCGTCGGGCGCGCCGGAGCGGTCTTCGATCAACTGCTGGCATCCATCGGACTGTCCCGGAACGATGTCTACATTACCAACGTCGTCAAGTCGCGTCCGTTCGTCGGCGGCCCGCCCGGGCGCAACCGCAACCCGTCGCGGGATGAGATCGCCGCCTGCGCCCCCTGGCTGCACCAGCAGCTCGCCATCACCCGGCCCCACATCGTCGTCACGCTGGGCGGCATCGCGTTACGGTCGCTCAGCCCGAGCAGTCGGCTCGCAGCGGTTCACGGTCGCATCGTCGCCCACGACGCGTTTGCCATCGTGCCCCTCTACCATCCCGCCATGGCCCGCTACGGCCCGAAGTGGAGGACGACACTACGGGCCGACTTCGCTCGTCTGCGCCGCCTGCTGACCACCGAGATGAAGGAAGAACGCAGCCGCCGGAGAATTCCCGAAAAGTTGAAGTAGTCGCAGCGGCATTCGGACCTTTCATGGGAGCTCATTCGTGCTGCAGATGGTCATCCTCGGCGTCGTCCAGGGCCTGACAGAGTTTCTCCCCGTTAGCAGCACCGCTCACCTGCTATTTGCCGAAGCGCTGCTGGGAGTGCCACGGCCGGGCATCCTGCTGGAATCGGTGCTGCACCTCGGTACCGCTCTCGCCGCGGCTTGGTTGTTTCGTGACGACCTGCTGAAGTTGCTCCGCGGGCTGTGGTCCACGTTTGCTCCGCAGGGGCGCGCGGCGCTGGCCACGTACCGCCGGCTGGGGTGGGCGGTCGTCATCGCCACCGCGATCACGGCGGTGATCGGGCTCGCCTTCGAATCCCGCTTTGAAGCCATGTTCGGCTCGCTGCGCGGGACGGCAATCCAGCTGATGATCAGCGGCGGGCTGCTGCTCCTGCTCAACCGGCGCGGTACCCGCGAGGCGACCGACGCGGGCGCCGCCGATGGCGTGGCCATGGGGATCGCGCAGGCCGTGGCGATCATTCCCGGCATCTCGCGATCCGGAACCACGATTGTGACGTCAACCTGGCTGGGCATGAAACCTGAAGAAGCCGCGCGCCTGTCGTTCCTGGTGGCCGTCCCCTCGGTGGCCGGCGCTGGACTGTTTGGTCTGAAGGATTACGCGGCCGGGATTGCGGCGGGTTACACCGTTGCGCAGCTGCTCGTCGGGTTCGTCACCGCCGCCGTGTTCGGAGCGCTGGCGATCCGGTGGCTGCTGCAGGTCGTCCGCCGCGGGCGGCTGGGCTTCGTTGCCGCGTACTGCATCGCGGTAGGACTCATCGTCGTCGCGGTGTCGATGAGGGGGTAGGGCGGATGGGACGCAAACGGCAGGACTCCGGACGAAGGCACGCCGCGGGCGCCACCATGCTGGTCGCCGGGCTCGTGCTTGGGCTGTCCTTTCTGCCGAGGGCCGCCGGGGTGCCCGCGCTGCTCGGCCACGCGCAGCGGTGGGCGCTGGGGGATCTCGCCCCCGTGATTCCCGCGGGCGTGTTTCTGACCGGCGCCCTCCTGGTACTGGCCGGGGCGCGCGCCCGGTTTACCCGGCGGATCGGGGCGCTGTGCATCCTTGTGCTGGTCGCGATCGCGGCCTATCACGCGCGGACGCCCGCCGGACGGGAATTCACCGTCGGGCTCGCCGGGCATGCCGCGGGCGCTGGCGGGGCGGCCCTGGTGTGGATCCTGCGGCGCGCGCTCGGCAACGTCGGCTTGTGGTTGGTGGTGACGCTGGCGGCCGTGTCCGCGGTCGTGCTGTGGACCGGCACATCGATCGGCACGATCGTCGAGGTGGCGTGGGCGCTGCTGACGCACGCGGCGCGCCTGACCATGCAGGCGCTGGCATTACTGGGCCGGGCGGGCGTTTCACTGCTGGTCACGGTGTGGAATGGGCTGACCGCGCTGTTGCGGGCGATGGCGGTTCGCCTTCGCGAGGCCGGCGCCGGGATGCGCGCTCAGGCCGAGGCTCGGCGGACACCCACGCCGGCCTCGGTCCCGTTGGCGCAGATCCCGGCGGTGGCCGCAGAGACCGCCGCGGTCGAGCTGCCGCCGATCCGATCAGCGCGCGCTGCGGGCCGGGAGCGGACCCCCGAGGATGCATTTGATTTCCCGCCGCACTTCGCTGTTGCCGCGCCGCGGCCCCGCGAGCGGGATGAACCGGCGCTGCGCGTGCACCAGGAGTCGCTCTCCCTGCACGTCCCCGCGGGTGGCTTTCAGGCCCCGCCGATTTCGCTGCTCACCGACCTGCCGGGCGGCCGGGGGAAAGGGCGCAGCGAGCCGGCGGAGGTTGCCCGGCTGCTCGAACAGACCCTGGCGAGCTTCGGGGTGGAAGCGAAGGTCCTGCGCTGGGAGCAGGGCCCCGTGGTGACCCGATTCGAAGTCCAGCCCGCCCCTGGTGTGCGCGTGCAGAAGATCAGCAGCCTTACCAACGACATCGCCCTGGCGCTGGCGGCGCCGTCGGTGCGCATCGAAGCCCCGATCCCCGGCAAGTCCGTGATCGGCATCGAGCTCCCCAACCAGAAGGCCAGTCTCGTGCACATCAAGGAGATTCTGTCGACCGAGGATTACCAGCGCGATACGGCGCTGCTCACGGTCGCGATCGGCAAGGACATCGCCGGGCATCCGATCCTCGCGGACCTCACCGAGATGCCGCACCTGCTCATCGCCGGCGCCACCGGGTCGGGCAAGTCCGTGATGCTCAACGCGATTATCGCCAGCCTGCTGTTCCGCTGCACGCCGGCGGACTGCCGGCTCGTGATGATCGATCCCAAGCGCGTGGAGTTCGCGAACTTCAGCAACGTGCCGCATCTGCTGGCCCCGGTGGTCACGAACCCGCGCGCGGCGGCGGGAGCCCTCAAACAGATGCTGGGAGAGATGGAGGCGCGCTTCGAACGGTTCGCCGCCGCCGGCACCAGGAATATCCAGGGGTACAACGAGCTGTCCGGGGTGGAGCGGCTCCCGTACATTGTGATCATCATCGACGAACTGGCCGACCTGATGATGGTCGCGCCCGCCGATTTCGAGGACGTGATCTGTCGCCTGGCCCAGATGACGCGGGCAACCGGCATCCACCTCGTGCTGGCCACCCAGCGGCCCTCGGTGGATGTCATTACCGGGCTGATCAAAGCCAACATCCCGTCCCGGCTGGCGTTCGCGGTGAGCAGCCAGGTGGACAGCCGGACCATCCTCGACATGCCCGGAGCGGAGAAGCTGCTGGGCAAGGGTGACATGCTGTTCATGCCGGTCGGCGCGGCCCGTCCCATCCGCGCGCAGGGCGCGTTCATCGCCGACAGCGAGATCCAGGCGCTGGTGACCTGGTGGAAATCGCAGGGCAAGCCGGTCTACGACCAGGACCTGGTGAAGGCGGAGCAGGCGGCCCCCGACGGCGACGGCGGGGGGCGGGATGAGTTGATGGCGGAGGCGGCGCGGCTGGTGGTGCGCGCCGGGTACGGGTCTGTCTCGCTGCTGCAGCGGAAGATGAAGATCGGCTACGTGCGCGCCGCGCGCATCGTCGACCAGCTCGAAGAACAGGGGATCGTCGGGCCGACGCAGGGCAGCAATCCGCGCGAGGTCCTCATCGGCATCGACGAACTCGAGAACCTGCTGAAGCCTTCCTAGCGCAGGAGTTCGCCCCCCCGGAACGAAATGGCCACCCGGACCACGGGAGAACGAGCATGCCCTGCACCGAAGCCGTGCGAGTGGTGCAGGGCCATTTTCCGGGAGGTGGACGGATGAACACGCGGGGCGTGCGCATTGCCGCGCTGGCGATGGTGGCGATCGCCACGATCTTGTGGGCGATCCCCAACGCGAGCGTGCAGGCACAAACGAAGTACAAAGTCGGCGTCGTCTATGACGTCGGCGGGCGCGGCGATCTCTCGTTTAACGACATGGCGGCCGCCGGACTCGATCGGGCGGCGAAGGAATTCGCGTCGAGGATCCAGACCCGCGATCTGGAGCCCACGGCCGGCGGGGAGAATCGCGAAGAGCTCCTGCGGCTGCTGGCCGGCGAGAAGTTCGACCTGATCATCGGCGTCGGCTTCCTGTTTACCGACAGCATCACGCGGGTCGCCAAGGCGTTTCCGAAGGTGAAGTTCGCGATCGTCGACGGGTTCATCCCCGATCAGCCCAACGTCGTCAGCCTGCTGTTCAAGGAAAACGAAGGCTCCTTCCTCGTTGGCGCGGCGGCAGGGCTGAAGACCAAGGTGAACAAGGTCGGCTTCGTGGGCGGCATGAAGATCCCGCTCATCGAGAAGTTCGAAGTCGGCTACATCGCCGGCGCGAAGTACGTGAACCCGAAGGTCACCGTGTACTCGGAGTACGCGGGCACGACCGGTGAGGCGTTCCGCGATCCGGTGAAGGGCAAGGAACTGGCCCTGGCCGAGTACGACCGCGGCGCCGACATCATCTACCACGCGTCGGGCGGCACCGGCATCGGCGTGTTCGAGGCGGCCGTCGTCAAGAAGCGGATGGCCATCGGCGTGGACGCCGACCAGTCGCTGACGGTGAAACCGGACCAGCGGGCGCAGATCCTGACCAGCATGCAGAAGCGCGTGGACGTGGCCGTCTACGAGACGATCAAGGCCGCGCTCAACGGGCAGTACAAAGCGGGCATCCGGTCGTTCGGGCTGAAGGAGAACGGGGTCGGCTACGCGGTCAACAAGTACAACCGCTCCCTGATCGCCGACATCATTCCACGGCTGGACGCGCTGCGGCGGGATATCATCTCGGGCAAGATCGTGGTCCCCGAGGACAAGAAACAGCTCGCGGCGTTCCTGACCAAGTACAAGCTGAAGTAAGGGGAGCCACCTGCACGCACGGCGCACAGGGGGTCGCGCCCGCGGCCCCCTGTGTGTTTTCCACGCGGCAGGCCGGAGGCGGCGGCGGCCAGAACTACAAGCGCGATGAGCGAGTCCTTCATCGAGCTGGCGGGCATCACCAAGCGGTTTCCCGGCGTCGTCGCCAACAATGCCATCGACCTGGCCGTACGCGAGGGAGAGATCCACGCGCTGGTCGGAGAAAATGGCGCCGGGAAATCCACCCTGATGCGTATCCTCTACGGACTGTATCAGCCCGACGCCGGGTCGATCCGGGTGCGCGGGGAGCCGGTGGTCATCGAGGGACCCTCGAAAGCGCTGGCGCTGGGCATCGGGATGGTCCACCAGCACTTCATGCTGATCCCACGCTTCTCCGTCGCCGAGAACGTCATCTTGGGCAGTGAGCCGGTGCGGTCCTTCGGCCGTCTGCGGATGCGCGAGGCGCAGCGGGAGGTCGCCGCGCTGTGCGCGCAGTACGGGTTCGCCCTCGATCCCGCGGCCGAAGTAAGCACCCTGAGCGTCGGCGAGCAGCAGCGGGTGGAGATCATCAAGGTGCTGTACCGCGGTGCCGAGCTGCTGATCCTCGACGAGCCCACCGCGGTGCTGGTGCCGCAGGAAATCGACGAGTTGTTCGCCAACCTGCGGAAGCTGCGCGAACAGGGGAAGACGATCATTTTCATCAGCCACATGCTCGAGGAGGTCCTCGCCATCTCCGACCGCACCACCGTGCTGCGCCGGGGTCAGGTGATCGGCACGGTGGATACAGCCATGACCACGAAAGCGCAGCTCGCGGAGATGATGGTGGGCCGGCCGGTGCTGCTGCAGCTGGACCACCCGGACGTCCCGCGCGGCCCGGTGCGCCTCGAGGCAACCAACCTGTCGGTGCCGGGGCGGGGGGCGAAGGACGCCGTGCACCGGGTCTCGCTGGCGGTGCACGCCGGCGAGATCTACGGCATTGCCGGCGTGGAAGGCAACGGGCAGACCGAGCTCGTGGAGGCGATGGTCGGGCTGCGGACCGTCAGCGCCGGCGCTCTGGTCATCGACGGCCGCGACGTCACCCACGCGACCGCCCGCGCCATCCGTCTGCTGGGCGTGGCGCATATCCCGGAAGACCGCCACCGCCGCGGGCTCGTGCTGCCGATGGCGGTGTGGGAGAACGTGATCCTCGGCCACCACAACCGCGCGCAATTCTCATCAGGCATCATGGTCAACCAGCGGGAGGCGAAGACGTTCACCGCGGAGCGCGTGCAGGAGTTCGACATCCGCGTCTCCAGCATCGACCTGCCCGTGCTGGCGCTGTCCGGCGGCAACCAGCAGAAGGTGATCGTCGCCCGCGAGTTCAGTTTCGCGCCGACGGTGCTGGTGGCCGCCCAGCCCACGCGCGGGCTGGACATCGGCGCCACGGAGTTTGTCGAGCGCCAGCTGCTGGCGGCGAAGGCCAACGGGCTGGCCGTCCTGCTGGTCTCGGCGAACCTGGAAGAGGTCCTCTCGCTGTCCGACCGCATCGGCGTGATGTACGGGGGAGAACTGGTCGCGGACTTCCAGCGCGGGGAGGCCACCCCGGCCGAACTGGGATTGTACATGACCGGTACCAAGCGCCAGGGCGCGGTCACCGCCACGTGAAGACCCGGCTGCTGGCCCTGCAGATCATCACCCCGCTGCTGGCGATCCTGTTCGGCGCCTTCATTGCGTCGGTGATCATCTTTGCGATCGGCAAGAACCCCCTCGACGTGTACGCGATCATGGCGCGCTTCGCGCTGACGCGGCAGGACAGTCTCATTTCGATCCTGTTCAAGGCCACCCCGCTGATCTTCGCCGGTCTGGCGGTCGCGATCTCCTTCCGGGCAAACCTGTGGAATATCGGGGTGGAAGGACAATACTACATCGGTGCGTTCTGCGCGGCGTACGTGGGGTTCACGTTCCACGGCCTCCCGGCGATCGTCCACCTGCCGCTGACCGTCCTCGCCGCGGTGCTGGGCGGGATGGCATGGGCGTATGTGCCGATCATCCTGAAACTGAAGCGCGGCGCCCATGAGGTGATCACCACGATCATGATGAACTACATCGCCGGCGCGGTCGTGCTCTATCTGGTCGCCGATGTATTTCGCGATCCGTCGCAGATCGGCACCCCGCGCGTACGCACGCCCGAGTTCCTGCCGTCCGCCCGGATGCCGACGCTGGAGCCGCTGGTGCGGGCGCTGGGCGTCGAGGGCGCCGACATCAGCAAGCTGAACTGGCTGCTCCCGCTGGGCCTGCTGCTGTGCGTCGCGCTGGCGCTGCTGCTCAGCCGGACCCGCTTCGGCTACGAGGTCCGCGCCGTGGCCTTCAATCCCGACGCGGCGGAAGCCGCGGGGATCCCCAACGCCCGCACCCAGTTCCTGATGTTCATGCTCAGCGGCGCGATTGCCGGGCTGGTCGGGTTGAACGACGTGCAGGGGTTCTTCGGCTACTTCGACATCGACTTCCCGAAAGGGTTGGGCTTTCTGGGAATTTCAGTGGCCCTGCTGTCCAAGAACAACCCGCTGGGCGTGATCTTGGCGGCGCTGCTGTTCGGCTTTCTGGACCGCGGGGCGCAGGGCGTCCAGTTCTTCGCGGAAGTCCCCAAGGAAGTGATTGTCATCCTGCAGGCGTTGATCATCCTCGCCATCGTGGTGGCCTACGAACTGCTGAATCGCTACATCCGGGCCCAGCGCAAACGGGAAGCGCAGCGGCCGGTCCCAACGGCTGCTCCGGCGGCGGAGCCGGGACGCTGACGCGATGGAAACGCTGACCTCGCTGTTCAGTGTCGCCCTGCTCGCCTCGGCAATCCGCGTGACCATGCCGATCCTGCTGGCCGCGTTGGGCGCGGTGTACTCCGAGCGCGGCGGCGTGGTGAACATCGGCCTGGAAGGCATGATGATCATGGGGACGTTCTTTGGCGCCGTGGGCAACTTCGTCTTCGCCCAGCGGTTTCCCACCCTGACCGCGGCCGTACCGGACCTGGCGCCGCTGGCCGGCGTGCTCGCGGCGATCGCCGTCGGCATGCTGTTCGGATTGATTCATGCGCTGGTCACTATCACGTTCCGGGTGGACCAGATCATCAGCGGGGTGGCGCTGAACCTGCTGGCGGCGGGGTTAGCTCGCTTCCTGAACATTCTGTTCTTCCACGTGTCCACGCAGTCACCGGGCGTGCAGGGATTCACCCCCATCAACATCCCCGGGTTGGACAAGATCCCCGTTTTGGGTCCGGTCGTCACCGGCATCTCCCCGATGATCATCGCCACGCTGATCCTGGTCATCGCCAGCCAGTGGATCCTGCTGCGAACCCGCTTCGGCCTGCGCCTGCGCGCCGTCGGCGAGTATCCGCTGGCGGCCGATACCCTGGGCATCCACGTGTACCGGATGCGCTACGCGGGCGTGCTGATCAGCGGCGCGCTGGCCGGCATGGCCGGAGCGTACCTGTCCATCGAACAGGCTCACCTGTATTTCGAGGGCATGACCCAGGGCCGCGGATTCATCGCGCTCGCGGCCATGATCTTCGGAAACTGGTGGCCGGTCGGTGCGCTGGGCGCGTCGGCGTTGTTCGGATACTTCGACGCCCTCAGTCTCCGCGTCGTCCGGCTCCCCATCCCGTACGAATTCATCAGCGCGTTGCCGTACATCGTCACGATCCTCGTCCTTGCCGGGGTGGTGCGCCGCGCCCGGCCGCCTGCCGCCGACGGCATCCCGTATGCCAAGGAGGAAGAATGACGTTGGTGGTTGGTGGTTGGTGGTTGGCAGTCCAAGACTAGGGACGAAGGGCTGACCATGGCCGGATCGCGTCCACCAACGACCAACGACCAACCACCAACGGTCGTGGTGTTCGGCGGTGCGAACCTGGACATCATCGCCCGGCCGGATCGTTCCATACAGCCTGGGGTATCCAACCCGGGGACGGTGCATACCGGCGCGGGTGGGGCCGGCCGCAACGTCGCGGTCAACCTCGCCGCCCTGGGGGCCGCCGCCACACTGGTATCGGCGGTGGGGAATGACGCAGCCGGCGACTACCTGCTGGCGGAAACTGCGCGCGCTGGTGTGGACGTGTCGCGCGTGGTACGTGTCGCGGACCGTTCAAACTACTACGTGGCCCTCGCGGGTGCGGGCCCCGAGGTCCTGGTGGTCTCCGACATGGCCGCCGCCGAGTCGCTGTCGCCGGCGCAAGTCCACGCCACCGCAGAACTCGCGCAGCGTGCACACATGGTGGTGATCGACGCCAACCTCCACCCGCAGGCGATAGCCGCCGCGGCGGCCGCCGCCGGACCCGCGCCGCTGTGCCTGCTGCCGACCTCACCGGCGAAAGCCCCGCGCCTGGCGGACGTAGTGGATCACGCCTCCCTTATCGTTGCCAGCGTCCCCGAACTTGAAGCGCTCGGTGCGCCGCCGATCGCGTCGGCCCGGGACGCCCTTGCCGCCGCCGCGTCCCTGCGAGACCGCACCGGCGCGCTGGTCATCGTCTCGATGGGTGCCCGGGGAATCGGCCTGGCCGGCGCCGAGGAACTGTGGCTCGACGCGCTGCCCGTCGCGGTCGTCGACGTCACCGGAGCCGGCGATGCGGTGGCCGCCGCGGCAGTTTGGGGCGTGGTCACGGGCCTCTCGGAACGGGAAATGGTGGGATTGGCTCGAGCCGCCGGCGCGATGACTGTGACCGTGCAGGGAGCGACTCATCCGGCGCTCAGCGCGGCGGCGCTGCGGGCGTATGCCTGAGTGGCATCAGGTCATCGACCTGGCTCCCGGCGTCGCCGACGCCGTGGCCGCGGGACGGCCGATCGTTCTGCTGGAATCCGCCGTCATCTCGCACGGCCTGCCCGCACAGCTCGCCCTGGACACCGCGGCGGAGCTGTTCGCCGACGCGGCGGATGAAGGGGTGCTGGCCGCGACGACGGCGGTCATCGACGGGCGGATCGTGGTGGGCGCCTCACCGCAGCAGCTGGGCCGCCTGACGTCGGCGGACACCGTGAAGATCGCGGAACGAGATCTCGCCACGGCGGTCGCGCTGGGTCAGACAGGAGGCACGACGGTCTCGGCCACGGTGGCCATCGCCGGGATCATCGACGTGCGGGTCGTGACCACGGGAGGCATCGGGGGCGTGCACCTGGGTGCCGAGCGGACCTGGGACGTCTCTGCGGATCTGGCGGCGCTGGCCGCTCATCGCGTCGCTGTGGTCTGCGCGGGCGCGAAGGCGATCTGCGACATCCCGAAGACCCTGGAGTTTCTGGAAACCGCCGGCGTGACCGTCGTCGGGTTCCGCACCGATCGGTTCCCGTTTTTCTACGCGCTCGACAGCGGCTGCGCCGTCCCGCGGCGCATCGAATCGCCCCACGATGGGGCGCAGATCCTCGCCGTCAAGCGTGCGCTGGGTCAGACCGGTGGTCTGCTCATCGCGAACCCGATTCCTGCACATGCAGCGCTGGACCGCGCGCAGGTCGTTGAGGCGGTCGAGCGTGCGCAGCGGGAGGCCGCGCCCGCCGGGGCAACCGGAGCGGACCTCACCCCGTTTCTGCTGGCGAGACTTTCCGCCATCACGGAAGGCGCATCGCTGGGGGCAAACGTGGCGCTGCTGCGATCGAACACCCGGCTGGCCGCGCGGGTGGCACAGGCGGCGACAGGGTAAGGGGAGGAAGGCACTTTGGCTGCTGGAAGTCAGTCCGCGTGATGTACCGCAGAACGATGGAGGCGACGCCGGGAACGCTGGGCATCGGGGAGCGGCTGCGCAACGCGCGCGAAGCGAAACGGTTGACCCTCGAGGCCGCCGCCCGGCACACCCGCATCCGGCCCGCGTACCTGCAGGCATTGGAGGATGAGGAGTTCGCCAAGCTGCCGGGCCCGATCTATGCGAAGGGCTTCCTGCGCGCGTATGCCGAGGCACTGGGGTTGAATTCCGACGAACTCGTCGCCGTCTATCCCGCCGCGTTTGCGGCGCCGCCGGCCTCACTGGTCGGCCGCCCGGCGGAAATTCCGATCCGTCCTGTGGCGCCCCCGTCGCGGCTGCGCCGCGTGCTGACCTACGTCGCAGTCGTCCTGCTCTTGATCCTGGCGGGGCTGGGATATGTCGGGTACGAGCAGTGGAGTGCGTTCAACGCTCCGGTCGGCTTGGCCCCGGCGCCGCCGGCGGCCAGGCCGTCACCGTTTGAGGACACGCCGATGGCCGCCGTCCCGCGACCCACGCCGGTGGCCCCGGCCCCTGTCGCTCCCCCAGCTCCGGCCCCTGTCGCCCCGCCACGCCCACCGGTCACGGCGCCGGCCGCGCCGGCGGCGGCAATCTCGCTGGCGATCCGCGCTACGGCGACGACCTGGGTGCGGGTCACCAGTGACGGGCGCCGGCTCTTCGAGGGTATGCTGCGAGCGGGCGAGACCCGGAGTTGGACGGGCAGTCGGCTCACGGTCCGTCTGGGCAACGCGCCGGCCGCGGTGGTGGAGGTGAACGGCCGGCGGATTCCCACTCCCGCCGGGCTACGCGTCTGGCAGCAGACGTTTACCGCTCCGTGAAAGCCGAACTCATCTCCGTCGGCACCGAGCTACTGCTCGGGCAGATCGTCGACACGAATGCCGCCTACCTCGCCCAGCGCCTGGCCGAAGTGGGCGTCGACGTGTATTTCAAGCAGACTGTCGGCGACAATACCGCGCGGGTCCAGGATACCGTGCGGCTGGCCATGAGCCGCGCGGATGTGATCGTCATGACCGGCGGGCTCGGTCCCACCGAAGACGATCTCACGGTCGCCGCGGTGGCCGGGCTGTTGGGCCGGGACCTGATCCGCCACGATGCCATCGCCGACACCATTCGCCGCTTCTTTGAGTCCCGCGGCCGCGTCCCGCCCGAAACGGTCTTCAAACAGGCGCTGATCCCGTCCGGCGCTCGCCCCATTCCCAATACCCGCGGGACGGCACCGGGGATTCATCTCGATGAAAAGACCACGACCATCGTCATGATGCCCGGCGTCCCCTATGAAATGGAAGCGATGGTTACCGACTACCTGCTGCCCTTGCTGCGCGAGCGGATGCGGGAGACCACCGTCATCGGATCGCGCGTGCTGCGGGTCACCGGGGAAGGGGAATCGGCGGTGGAGGTCCGCATCCACGATCTCGTCGGCGGAACGGCCCCGACCATTGCGCCCTACGCGAAGTTGGGCGAAGTGCACCTGCGGCTGACGGCCAAAGGGGACCCCGAGGAGGTTCGCCGGCAGCTCGACCGCGGAGAACGCCTCGTCCGTGAGCGTCTGGGCGATCTCGTCTACGGTACCGACGACCAGACGCTCGAACAGGTCGTCGGCACACTGCTGGCCGACCGCGGCTTGACGGTCAGTGTGGCGGAGTCATGCACCGGCGGGTTGATCGGCGAGCGGTTGACGAATGTCCCCGGCAGTTCGGCCTATTTCCTCGGCGGGGTGATCGCTTACAGCGACGCGCTGAAAATCGAGTTGCTCGACGTCGATCCGGCCACGATCCAGCACTTCGGGGCGGTGAGTGCGCAGACCGCGGCGGCCATGGCCGCGGGCATCCGCCGGCGAACCGCCAGCGGCCTCGGGATCTCCATCACCGGCATCGCTGGCCCGGGAGGGGCGACCGCGGAGAAGCCCGTGGGGCTCGTTTTTCTGGGCCTTGCCGATGGTGACGAGACTCGCACCCACCGGCTGCAGCTGGGTCCTGAGCCCGGGAGAAGAGGGATCCGGCTCCTCGCCGCCCAGGCGGCGCTGAACCGGCTGCGTCTGCATCTGCTGAGGCGATGACGGAATTGCACCGCACGTTCATTGCCGTCGATCTCGATCCGCAACTGCGGGACGCCATCCTCGCGATCGAGCGCGATCTGGAGACCGCCGGGGCCCGCGTGAAGTGGATCCGGCCCACCAACCTGCACTTCACGCTGAAATTCCTGGGAGAGATCGCGGTGGCCCAGGTGGCCCGGGCCCGCATCGCGGCGCGCGAAGCGGCAGGCTTGACGGAACCCTTTCGCATCACCTTGGGCACGCTCGGCGCGTTCCCCAGCTTCCGCCAGCCGCAGGTCATCTGGATCGGCGTCAGCGACGGGAGCAAGAATCTGGAATCCCTGGCCGACCGATTGGACGCAGCGCTGGCCAAGCTCCGATTTCCCCCCGAGCGACGAGCCTTCCGCCCCCATCTTACGCTGGCCCGCATGCGGGACGTCCGGGCCTGGGGAGACCTGGTTCGCGCCCTGGAGCGCTTCAGGGACGTTTCCGTGGGCAGCCAGGTGATTGACACTATGACCGTGTACAAAAGCCGTCTGAGCCCACAGGGCTCGACGTACACAGCCCTTGAGGAGGTCCCACTGGGAATCCACTAGAACTAGTACGGTCCATGGCAGCTCAGGTGAGCTATTGACAAGCGAACACTTGTTTGGTACGATGCGCCACGCACGAACAGAGCCTGAGAATCGGGGGATTGACATGAACGAACGCCAGCGGGCGCTGGATCTGGCCGTCAGCCAGATCGAGAAACAATTCGGCAAGGGTTCTATCATGAAACTGGGCGAGGCATCAGCCCGGCTCCAGGTCGAGGTGATCCCCACGGGTGCGCTGGCGGTCGACATCGCCCTCGGCGTAGGCGGGGTACCGCGCGGGCGGGTCGTGGAGATCTTTGGCCCGGAGTCATCGGGCAAGACGACGCTCGGGTATCACATCATGGCCGAGGCGCAGCGTGAGGGCGGGGTGGCCGCGTTCATCGACGCCGAGCACGCGCTGGATCCCAACTACGCCAAAGCCGTTGGGGTGGACATCGACAGCCTGCTGATCTCGCAGCCCGATTCCGGTGAGCAGGCGCTGGAGATTGGGGAAATGCTGGTGCGCAGCGGTGCGGTCGACGTGGTCGTGGTCGATTCGGTCGCGGCGTTGGTCCCGCGGGCAGAACTCGAAGGCGACATGGGCGACGCGCACGTCGGCCTGCAGGCCCGGCTGATGTCGCAGGCGCTGCGCAAGCTCGTTGGTGCGATCAGCCGCTCCAACACCACGGTCATCTTCATCAACCAGCTCCGGGAGAAGATCGGCGTGATGTTTGGCAACCCGGAAACGACGACTGGCGGCCGCGCGCTGAAGTTCTACTCGTCCGTGCGCATCGAGATCCGGCGCACGGAGAGCCTGAAGTCCGGGGACGAGATCAGGGGGATGCGCGCCCGGGTGAAGATCGTCAAGAACAAAGTCGCCCCGCCGTTCCGCGATGCCGAAGTGGATATCTACTACGGGCACGGAATTTCCAAATCCGCCAGCACGCTGGATGTGGCCGTGGCCCAGGGGGTCGTGCAGCGCACCGGCACGTGGTTTGCTTTCGGCGAGATGAAACTGGGGCAGGGACGCGACAACGCCAGAGACTTCCTGGACAACAACCCGGAGCTGGCCCGCGACATCGAGCGGCGCGTGCGCGCGGCGGTCGGGCTGCTGCGGCCCACCGCGGTGGCGGAAGCGCCCGTCCCGGTCCCGAAGGAGGTCGCCGCAAAGGCCAAGGGCTAGCGTGCGGATCGTCCGGCTCGAGCCGCCGAAAGGGCGGTGGGGCCATCAGCGGCTGACGCTCGACGACGGGACGAAGCTCCACGTGCGCCCGGAAGACGTCACCACGCTGGGCCTCGAAGACGGCGGCGATGTCTCGGAGGACTTGCTCCTCACCTTGCAACTGCGCGACGCGGTCGCAGGGGGCAAGACCTTCGCCCACCGGCTCCTCACGATCCGCCCCCGCAGCCGCCACGAGGTGCTGACGCGTCTGCAACTGCGGCGCGTCCCGTCGCCCGCGATCGCCGAGATCCTGGCCGAACTGGAACGCGATGGCCTGCTCGATGACGCGCGGTTTGCACGGATGTGGGTCGATAGCCGCACGGCGCACCGGCCCAGCGGGGCGGTACGGCTGCGCGCGGAGCTGCGGCGCAAGGGGGTCGATCGCCGCACGATTGACGAAGCCCTCAGCGCGCGGCTCGCCCCCGCAGACGAATCGGCGCTCGCCCTCTCGGTGGCCCGGGCGATTGCCCGCCGCTACCGTACGCTGGACCGGCAGACGGCGACCCGCCGGCTGGCAGGAGCACTGGAGCGGCGGGGGTTTTCCACTCACGTTATCCTCGAAACACTCGCCGCGGTCTTGGGCACGCCGGCGGACTCGGTGAACGCGTAATGCCTGACCGTCTCTCCAGCGCAACCGGATCACCGTACAGCAGCGGCCAGCTCACCCTGTCCCTTGAGGGGGCCGGGCGGGCGGTGCGGGAAACACATCACGCCGCCGACCAGGTCATCGACGGCCTCAATGCCGACCAGCTGCGGGCGGTAACCCACACGGACGGCCCCCTGCTGATCGTCGCCGGAGCCGGGACCGGCAAGACCACCGTGATCACCCGCCGCATCGCCTGGCTGATTGCCGCCAAGCGGGCGCGGCCGTCGGAGATCCTCGCCCTCACGTTTACGGACAAGGCGGCGGCCGAGATGGAAGAGCGCGTGGATGTGCTCGTGCCGTACGGCTACACCGACGTGTGGATCAGCACGTTCCACGCGTTCGGTGATCGGGTGCTGCGGGATTACGCGCTGGAGCTGGGTCTGGCGCCGGACTTCCGTATCCTCACCCGCGCCGAGCAAGTCATCTTCTTGCGGGATCACCTCTTTGAGATGCCCCTGGATTTCTACCGGCCGCTGGGCGATCCGACACGGCACGTCGGCGCCTTGCTGGCGCTGTTCAGCCGCGCCAAAGACGAAGATGTCAGCCCCGCCGACTATGCCGCCCACGCGGAGAAGCTCGTGGTCCAGGCCACCGCGTTGCCCGACGACGCGGAACTGCAGGACCTGGCCCGCCGCCAGCGGGAGATCGCGCTCACCTACCAGCGCTACCAGGACCTTCTGGCCCGCGAGGGGCTGGTGGACTTCGGCGACCTGATCACGCTGCCCCTGCGGCTCTTCCGCGAGCGGCCGGGTGTGCTGCGCGAGTACCAGGACCGCTTTTCCACCATTCTGGTCGATGAGTTCCAGGACACCAACTACGCGCAGTTCCAGCTCGTGCGGCTGCTGGCCGGGACGCGGCACAACGTCACCGTGGTGGGAGACGACGACCAGTCGATCTACAAGTTCCGCGGCGCCGCAATCAGCAACATCCTGCACTTCATGGACGTCTATCCCAACGCCACCAAGGTCGTGTTGACCGTCAACTACCGCTCGCACCTGGCGATCCTCGATCCGGCCTACCGGCTGGTTCGGCACAACGACCCGGACCGGCTGGAGGTCAGAGCCGCCGTCGATAAGCGGCTGACCGCCGTACGGCCTCGGGGGACGCCTGTCGAGCACCACCACTTCGACACGCTCAGCAGCGAAGCCGACTGGGTGGCTGGGGAGATTGCCGGTCGCGTGGAGCGGGGCGAGGGGCGGTTCGGCGATTTCGCCGTCCTGGTGCGCAGCAACAACGACGCCGATCCGTTTCTCCGCGCGCTGAACATGCGGGCCGTCCCCCACCGGTTCACGGGAAGCCGCGGGCTGTACAACCGGGAAGAGATCCGTCTGGCGATGGCGTTCCTGCGCACGCTGGCCAATCCCGCGGACAGCCTGAGCCTCTACTACCTGGGGATTTCACCGTTGTACTTGATCGACGCGACCGACGTGGCCAAAGCGCTGAGCTATGCGTCCCGCAAGAACCGGACCCTCGAGCATGTCTTCCGCCGGTTGGACCTGTATCCGGATCTGTCCGATGAACTCGCGCCGGAATCCCGCGCGGCCATCGCCAAACTCCTTGAAGACCTGGAAGAGATGCGGCGGCTCATGAACGACCACGCCACCGGACGCGTGCTGTACGAATACCTGGTGACCCGGTCCGGGTACATCCGGCGCCTAGCCACATCCGGGGGGCGCGAGGATGAGATCCGGGTGGCCAACCTGGCGCGCTTCTTCGACATCGTGGCCAAGTACGGCGAGATCGCCGCATACGACCGGGTACCGGAGTTTGTGGCGCACATGGACGACCTGATCGCGGCCGGCGATGATCCGGCCGTCGCGGAAGCGGAGTTCGACCAGGACGCCGTCAGCGTGCTGACGGTGCACAAAGCCAAAGGGTTGGAGTTCCCCGTCGTCTTTCTGGTCAGCTGCGTCTCGGACCGGTTCCCGACCCGCCACCGGCTCGAGCCGATCCCGCTGCCCGACGCGCTGATCCGTGACATCTTGCCGGCGGGAGACTTCCACCTGCAGGAAGAACGCCGTCTCTTCTACGTGGCGATGACCCGCGCGCGGCACGAGCTGCACCTGACCAGTGCCCGAGACTATGGGGGCGTGCGGCCGCGTAAGGTGGGCCGGTTCGTGCTGGAGGCCCTCGACGTCCCGCAGGTCGACGTCTCCGCGTTCAAGGCCTCGGCGGTCGAGGCGATTCACCGCCACGCGCCGGCGGCGCTCGAAGGGCAGCAGCAGCTGGCCGGGGTCCTGCCGCCGGAGCAGCCGGTGTCTTTATCGTTCAGGCAGGTCGACGACTACGAGACATGCCCGCTGAAGTTCAAATACACCCACATCCTGCGTGTCCCGCTGCTGCGCGACCACCGCGTCGTCTACGGCACGGCGATCCACGAGGCGATCCGCGAGTATCACCGCCGCAAAGCCCGGCGGCAGCCGGTCGCCCTGGAGGATCTCCTGAAGCACTACGAGCGCGCGTGGGTGAACGAGGGCTTCATCAGCCGGGAGCATGAAGACCGCCGGTTGGACGAGGGCCGCGAGGTGCTGCGCCGCTTCTTCGAGTTTCAGGAAGCCAGCGCCCAGATCCCCACGTTCGTGGAAGCCCCCTTCGCGTTCCAAGTTGGGACGACCCGGGTGAAGGGCCGCTGGGACCGCGTGGATCTGCGCGGCGACGCCGTCGTGCTCATTGACTTCAAGACCAGCGACGTCCGCACGCAAAAGGATGCGGACCGGCGCGCCCGGGAGAGCCTGCAGCTGGCGATCTACGCGCTGGCCTATCGCGAGACATACGGCGCGACCCCGACGAAGCTGGAGCTGCACTTCCTGGGGCCGCAGCAGATCCTCGTAGGGCAGGCCGTCCCCGACGAAGAAATGCTCGCTCAGACGGTGGCCGTGATCAATCGCGCCGCGGCGGGTGTGCGCAGAGGACAGTTCATCGCGACGCCGGATTTCTACAGGGCGTGCCGCTACTGCGCGTTCGCGTCGATCTGCCCGTACACGGCCACGGGAGACCCGGACCTCGAGGACGCATGATTCGACTCCTGCACGTCGCCGATGTGCACCTCGGCAAGACATTCAAGATGCTGGGACGACGGGGGGCGGAACAGCGCCGGGCCTTGCAGGCCGCCTTCGAGCGCACCGTCGGAATGGCGATCGAGCGGCAGGTGCAGGCGGTGCTCATTGCCGGCGACCTGTTTGACACGCCCAAGCCGTCGGACCCGTCGGTCCGCTTCGTCGCCGGACAGTTGCGCGCGCTGGATGATGCCGGCATCGCGAGCGTCCTCATCGCCGGAAATCACGACCTCGGCGGCGACGGGCGCGTCGGTGCCGCCGAGCAGCTCTCCGGCGCGAGTTCACGCCTGCAGCTGGTGGGTGGCGAACCCGAACTGTACAGGCTGCCGGAGCATGACCTGACGATCGTGGCGCGCTCGGCGCTGCCGGGCCAGTCCCACCCCCTGTCGGGCTGGCCCGACTACCGCCCCTCCCGCTTCGTCGTGGGGGTCGCGCACGGTTCGACATTCCGATCCGGCCAGGTGGAGGGACCCCATGTCATCCACCCGCAAGATATCAAGAATTTGCAACTCGACTACCTCGCTCTGGGCGACTGGCATTCGGCATTTGAGATCCTCCCGCCGCCGGCCGCCGCCTGGTATGCCGGAGCGCCGGAATGGCTGGGCTTCGATCAGCCGGGCAGCGGGCAGGTGCTGTTGATCGAGATCGAAGAAGCCGGTGCGGCGCGGGTGACGCCGGTGCAGATCGGACAGCGGCGCTCGATGCGCCGGGAATTCGATGCCGCGCAGGTGGACGAACCGGCCCTGCGCGCCGCGCTGGCCGCTGATGCGGATGCGGAGCTGGTCTATGAAGCGATCCTCACCGGATTGATGCCTCTGCACCGCACGGTCAATGCCGAAGCGCTTGAGCAGGAGTTCACCGATCGGTTCTTCCGGCTCCGAATCACCAACAAATCTCGCGTCTGGCTGGACGAAGCCGCCCTGGAAGCGTTTTCGACGCAGACCGTGTTGGGACAGTTCGTGCACCTGATGCGTGAGCGCATCACCGCGGCGTCCGATGCCGAACGGCCGGTGCTCGAGGAGGCCCTGCAGGTGGGCGCCGCCGTGGTGAGCGGACGCCGCGAGGTACTGGTATGATCCTGCGGCGTCTGCGCCTGCGGCGCTTTCTGGGATTCGCCGATCGCACATTCGACTTTGCGCCGGGCATCAATGTCGTGGTGGGGCCCAACGAGTCCGGAAAGTCCTCGCTGCGCACGGCGATCCGGGCGGCCCTCTACGGCAATCCCAGTTCCATGTCGGCGCAGGTGGACACGTACCGGACATGGGGGACCGATCAGCTGCCGGCATTGGACCTTGAATTCGAGATCGACGGCCGGCGGTATCGGTTGAGCAAAGACTACCAGGGACACAAGATCTACTTCTCCGGATCCGGCGAGACGCTGGAGCAGTACAAACGGATCGGCGAGCGGATCGCCGAGTTCCTGGGTCTGTCGAGCCGGGAAGTCTTCCAGATTACCGCCGAAGTGGCTCAGGCGGAACTGGAACGCGTCCAGCTGACCAGCGTCTCGAAGGAACTCAGCCGCGTGCTGGGCGGCGGGGCCGATGTCGACGATGCGATCAAACAGCTCGCGATGCATGTGAAGGACATGGAGAAGGGGCTCAAAGGCATGGCGCGGGAACCCGGCGAGCTCCGTGCCCTGGAGAAGCGCGTCAGTACGCTCACGGAGCAGCACGATCGCGTCGTCGCGGATATCGCGCAAATCGAGCGCACGCAGCGAGAACTCGCCGAGCTGCAGCAGCCCCTCACGGATCTCGAGGCGTCGCTGGCCGCCAAGCAGAAGCTGCTGAAGACCAATCTTGAGACCCAGGAGTTCGCCCGGCAGCTCGAAGGACTGCGGCGCGAGGAAGCCATGCTGTCCGAGCGTGTCGGGCGGATCGATCAAAGCAAACAGGAGTTGGCGGCGATTGGCCGTGACCTGGAGGCCGTCACGGCCGCGGGGATGCCCGACGAGGCGGCGATCCGCGCCGGGCGCATGGCGGAGGCACGGATCACGCACCTGGAAAGCCAGATCGCCGCAGCGCAGGCTGCCCCGCACACGGTGGTCGCCGCCGGCATGGGGCGGGGGGCGCTCTGGGTCGGTGCCGGGCTCCTCGCGGCCCTCATCGGCGCCGTCCTCATGCGGACCTCCGGGCTCATTCCTGGGATCGTCCTGGTCGGCATCGGGGCTGCGGCGGCGACGGCCGGGACCGTCCGCTGGATTCGACACCGCGCGACAGCGCAATCCCAAGCCGCCGCGACGATGGAGTGGGAGAGCCGTCTCCGCGCGCTTGATCAGGAGAAGACGTCCGCGCAGCACGAGCTGGCCGACGTGCGGACGTCGCTCGATGGTGAGACGCTCAATGAAGCAGACCGGCGGTTGCAGAAGTACCGCGACCTGGTCGGGCAGCGGGAAGCGTCGCTGCGCATGCTGGAAATGCTCCGGTCCGGTACTACCGAGGATGCCGCGCGTGATCGGCTCGATCGCCTGCGCACCGATATCTACGGGCTGACCAAGGAACTGGAGTCGCCCGATCGGGCGGCGGTCGTGCTGCCGGCGTTTGAGACCCAGAAGCTCCGCGATGAGGTCGAGGCGCTGACCAGGAAGACGGCGGAGATGTCGGAGCGCGTCAAGCGGTTGGCATGGGAGGTCGAGCATCGCAAAGACCAGGCCGAGGACCTGGCGTCGGTCGAAGAGCAACTGCAGGAAGCCACAGACGGCCTCGCCGCGGCGCAGCACCGCCATCTCGTCTACAAGGTGGCACTGGACAGTCTGCTGGAAGCCCGCCGGCAGATCGAGCGCCCCGTGAGGGACGTGGTGGCCGGACGGGCAGGTGACTATCTGCGGATTCTCTCCGGAGGCCGGTACGACCGCATCGAGGTCGAGAAGGACTCCCTGCAGGTCTGGGTGTGGTCGTCCGACGCCGGCGGCCGGGTCGAACCCCGCGAGCCGTCTCTCAGCCGGGGGACGATCGACCTGGTCTACCTCAGTCTACGCTTCGCCCTCGTTACCGCGCTCGCCGAGGGCCGGCATCCGCCGCTGCTGCTCGATGATCCCTTTATCACCTTTGACGACACCCGGCGGGCCGCCGCCGCGGAGCTCCTGAAGGAGCTGAGCCGGTCCCATCAGGTATTCCTGTTCACGTGCGGTGGACGGTTTGATGCCGACGCCGACAACGTCATCCTGCTGCCCGCCCATCCGACGGGAGGCTCACCGGTCGTCGAACCCGCTGCGGACGCGCCCCGGGCGGAGGTTCCCACGGTCGGCCCTCTCTGGGACTCCCGCCGCTCTTGAATTGACACCCCTCTGAGCCCGGGGCTACAATGTTCGTGAGCGCGCGGCTGCGCGCGACTTTTCTATTTTGAGGTGACATCGCACCCGCGACGGAACCAATTTCATAAGGAGGTGACCCGCCATCCCATCCACCACGATCGTCGCAACCATCGTGGCGGGGTTAGTGGCATTCCTCCTTGGATATCTCCTGCGGAGATACGTCGCTGAGGCGCGGATTCGGTCGGCCGAAGAGGCCGCTCGACGGATCATCGATGACGCCACGAAAGAGGCCGATGCGAAACAGCGTGAGACCGTCGTTGAGGCCAAAGACGAGGCATTCCGCCTTAAGCGTGAGGCGGAACGGGAGATTCGCGAGCAGCGGGCCGAGGTCCAGCGTCTCGAGCGGCGCCTGGTCCAGCGTGAAGAGTCTTTGGATCGGAAGACCGAGGCGGTCGAGGCCCGGGAACGGGCCATGGCCGAGCGGGAGCAGGAGGTCGCCAGGGCACGTGAGGAGGCTGCTGCCCTCGTAGCATCGCAGCGGACCGAGCTCGAACGTGTGTCAGGATTAAGCTCTGAGCAGGCGAAGGAGCAGTTGCTCCGGCAGGTCGAGGAAGCGTCCCGCACCGACGCGCTGCAGATCATCAAGAAGATCGAAACGGAGGCCCGCGAAGAGGCCGACCGCCGGGCCCGGGAGATCATTGCCCTGGCCGTTCAGCGGACGGCGGCGGACCATACCGCCGACGTCGCGGTCTCCGTCGTTCCCCTGCCCAACGACGACATGAAGGGCCGCATCATCGGCCGCGAAGGGCGCAACATCCGCACCCTCGAGGGACTCACCGGTGTGGATCTGATCATCGACGATACGCCGGAGGCCGTGACCCTGTCCTCGTTTGATCCAGTCCGCCGCGAGATCGCCAAGATCGCCTTAGAGAAACTGATCGCCGACGGCCGCATCCACCCCGCGCGTATCGAGGAGATGGTCGAAAAAGCCCAGCGGGAGATCGACCAGCGCATCAAGGAGGAAGGCGAGCGTGCCGCGTTTGAGACGGGTGTGCATGGACTCCATCCTGAAGAGATCAAGCTGCTGGGACGGCTGCGGTTCCGGTTCTCCTACGGCCAAAATTTGCTGGCCCACACGGTCGAAGTCGCCCACCTGGCCGGGTTGCTGGCGGGCTATCTGGACGCGAATGTCCAGCTGGCCAAACGGGCGGCCCTGCTGCACGACATCGGCAAGGCCCTGACCCACGAGGTCGAAGGGACCCACACCGCGATCGGGCTGGACATCTGTCGGCGCTACCACGAACCGCCGGAGGTGCTCAACGCAATCGCCTACCACCACGGCGACGAGGAGCCGAAGTACATCGAGGCCATCATCGTCGCCGCCGCGGACGCGATTTCCGCCAGCCGTCCGGGGGCGCGGAAAGA
Source organism: bacterium (assembly GCA_036505015.1). Taxonomy (GTDB): domain Bacteria; phylum Sysuimicrobiota; class Sysuimicrobiia; order Sysuimicrobiales; family Kaftiobacteriaceae; genus DASXUC01. The sequence goes on from DASXUC010000061.1 coordinate 31,210, forward strand.
GACCGCGGAGATGTTCATCAAGAAGATGGAAAACCTGGAGCAGGTCGCCAAGTCCTTTCCCGGCGTGGAGAAAGCCTATGCGATCCAGGCGGGGCGCGAGGTCCGGGTGATCGTCACTCCCGAGGAAGTCAACGACCAGACCGCGCAGACCCTGGCCCGCGACATCGCCAAGAAGATCGAAGACGAGCTGGACTATCCGGGCCAGATCAAAGTCACCGTCCGCCGGGAGACGCGGTTCATTGAGTACGCCCGCTAGCGATGCGGATCCTGGTCGTGGGGGACATCCATGGCAAGCCGGGCCGGCGCATCCTGCGCGCGGTCGTCCCCCGGCTGCGGAAGGCCCATGGCGCGGCGATCGTCATTGCGAACGGGGAGAACGCCGCCGGCGGCGCGGGCATTACCCGTGACGTGATTGCGGAGATTCTCGACTCGGGGGTGGATGCCGTTACCGGCGGCAACCACACCTGGCACAACCGGGAGGCCTATGAGGTCCTCGACGCGGAGCCCCGGCTGCTGCGGCCGGCCAACTATCCCGCCGGGGCACCGGGCCGCGGCGCGGCGGTCATCGAGGCCAACGGCGCGCGGGTCGGCGTCCTGAACCTGCAGGGGCGGATCTTCATGCAATCGCTGGATGATCCGTTTCAGATCGCTCGGGTGGAGGCCGAACGGCTGCGCGCTGAGACACCGGTCGTCATCGTGGACTTCCATGCCGAAGCCACCAGCGAAAAGATCGCGCTGGGCTGGTACCTGGACGGCCGGGTCAGCGCCGTCATCGGCACGCACACCCACGTGCAGACTGCCGACGAACGGGTGCTGCCGGAGGGAACCGCCTACATCAGCGACGTCGGGATGACCGGGCCCCGGGACGGGGTCATCGGCATGGAACGCGAGGGCATCATCGAACGCTTTCTCACGCAGCTGCCCGTGCGCTTTACGGTCGCCGCCGGAGTGGCCCAGTTGAACGCGGTGGCGCTGGACGTCGACGAGGCGACCGGACGGGCGCGGGGCATCACCCGAATCCAGGAGTTTGAGGAACCCTGATGCGCATTGATCTGCACACACACACGACGGCCTCCGACGGAACAGCCTCCCCGGAGGAGCTGGTCGCCCTGGCAACGCAAGTAGGCGTCGGCATCCTGGCCGTCGCTGATCACGACACCACGGACAGCGTCGATACCGTGATGGCGTTGGGCACGCAGGAAGACATCGAGGTCATCCCGGCCGTGGAGCTGAACACCGATGTCGAGGACTCCGAGGTGCACGTGCTCGGGTACTTCATCGACCACCACCAGCCGTGGCTCCAGGAGTTCCTCACCGTGCTGCGCAACGGCCGGGCCAACCGCGCCGCGACGATGGTCGAGAAACTCAACGGCCTGGGCATCAAGCTCGACTATGCCAAGGTGCAAGGGTACGCCCGGGGCTCGGTGGGCCGGCCTCACGTGGCCCGCGCGCTGGTGGAGACCGGCGCGGTCCGGACGGTCGAGGAAGCTTTCGAGAAGTACATCGGGCGTCAGGGTCCGGCGTACGTGGAGCGGATGCGGGTCACGCCCGCGGAGGCGGTGCAGACGATCGCCCGCGCGGGAGGGATTCCCGTGCTCGCCCACCCGGGGTGGGGGGCCCGCGACGACATGATCCCCGACCTGATCGCCGCCGGGCTGGAGGGGATTGAAGTCTACTACCCGGACCATACGCCGGCCATGACGATGCACTACATGCGCCTGGCGGAGCAGTACGCGCTGCTGATGACCGGAGGCACCGATTTTCACGGCACGGCCGTCGCGTCGAAAGCACCGCTGGGCAGCCAGTACGTGCCGATGGAGGTCGTCGAGAAACTGAAGGCGCGCCACGCCGCGAAGCGGCGCGAGAAAACCGGTACGGAGAAGAGCCGATGATCAAGTGCCCCAACTGCGGAACCGAGAACCCCGTCGGGAAGATCGTGTGCCGTAACTGCGGCACTCGCCTGCGCGGCGGGGCCGGCGGCGTGGTGGCGGCGAAGGAGACGGAAGCCGAGATGATGGCCCGTGTGCGCTATGACGTCAGGCGGATCGCCTACGTGATGGCCATGGTGGCGGCCGTCGGGTTGGCCCTTGGATACCTCATCCGCTGACGCGGCCGATCGTCTCCGCGCGCTCCCCTCCGTTGAACGGTTGGTCGCCCGCCTCGTCCAGGAGGACCCCATGGGCCCTCCCCGATCGCTGCTGGTCGCATTCGCCCGCGAGGTCCTCGATCAAGCCCGCGCCGAGATCCGCCGCGGGAACCATGGTGACGTCTCCACCGACCGGCTCATCGCTGAGGTCAGGACGCGTACGGCCGGCCGGCTGCGCCCGACACTGGTCGAAGCCGTCAACGCCACGGGGGTGATCCTGCACACAAACCTCGGCCGCGCGCCGCTGAGCCCGGCTGCGCGGCAGGCCGTGGCGGTGGCCGCGGCAGGCTACGCCACGCTGGAGATTGACCTCGACACGGGACGCCGGGGATCCCGCCATTCCCATGTGGAGCCGCTGCTCACCCGGCTCACCGGCGCCGGGGCCGCGATTGCCGTCAACAACAACGCCGCCGCGGTATTGCTGTCGCTGGCGGCGCTCGCCGGCGGCCGCGAGGTGCTCGTGTCGCGGGGGGAACTCGTCGAGATCGGCGGCTCGTTCCGCCTGCCCGACGTCATGGCCGCCAGCGGGGTCAGGCTCGTCGAAGTCGGCACGACCAACCGGACGTACGCGCGCGACTACGCGGCGGCGATGACTCCCGATGCCGCGCTGCTGCTCAAGGTCCACCGCTCGAATTTTTCGGTCGCCGGGTTCGTCCATGATACCTCGCTGGCCGAACTGGTAGAACTCGGACGCCGGCGCGGACTCCCGGTGATGATGGATCTGGGCAGCGGATCTCTGGTGGATCTGGCGGCGCGCGGCCTGCCGTCGGAACCCACCGTGCAGGACACGATTCGCAGCGGTTGCGACATCGTCACGTTCAGCGGCGATAAGCTGCTCGGCGGTCCGCAGGCGGGAATCATTGCCGGTACCACCGCGGCCGTCGAGCGCATCAGGACCCACCCGCTCGCCCGCGCGGTGCGGATGAACAAATTGGGCTACGCCGCCCTGGCCGCCACGCTGCAGCAGTACCTCGATCCGGACCGGGTCTGGAGGGATATCCCGGTGCTCTCCATGCTCGCGCGGTCATCCGACGATGTGCAGGCCCTGGCCGAGGGCATCCGAGCCCGGCTGGCTGATGTGATCCCCTCCGGGTGGACCATCCAGGTCGTTCCCACCCAAGCGGAGGTCGGCGGAGGATCGCTGCCGGGCGTGACCCTCCCGTCGTTTGCCCTCGCCATCACGGGCCCGATGCGACCCGATGACCTCGACCGGCAGCTCCGCTCCCACGCACCGCCCATCTTCGGCCGCATAGCGAACGATGCGGTCTTGCTCGACGCCCGCACGCTGCTTCCCGGGAACGACGAGGTTATCGTCGCCGCCTTCCGTACCCTATGAGGCACTTCGTCATCGGCACCGCCGGCCACATCGACCACGGCAAGAGCGCGCTCGTCAAAGCCCTCACCGGCACCGACCCTGACCGGCTGGAAGAAGAGCAGCGGCGGGGGATGACGATCGACCTGGGGTTTGCGCACTTCGATCTCCCCAGCGGCCGGCGGGTCGGCATCGTCGATGTTCCGGGCCACGAGCGGCTCATCAAGAACATGCTCGCCGGCGCCACCGGCATCGACCTGGTCATGCTGGTCGTCGCGGCCGACGAGGGCGTCATGCCCCAGACCCGGGAGCACCTCGACATCCTGCGGTTCCTGCCGGTGCAGCGCGGGATTGTCATCCTCAACAAGATCGATCTGGTGACCGATCCCGCGTGGCTGGCCCTGGTCATCGACGACCTCGCCGCGCTCACCGCCGCCACATTCCTCGAGGGCATGCCCGTGCTCCGGGTCTCCGCACGGACGGGGGAGGGGCTGGGGGGCTTGATCGAGGCGATCGATCGTCTCCTCGACGGAGTGCCGGCGCACGCGGTCGATGCGCCGGCCCGGCTGCCGGTGGACCGCGCGTTCACCATGACCGGGTTCGGCACGGTCGTCACCGGTACGCTGTGGAGCGGTCGCATCCGTAAGGACAGCGAGCTGGAGCTGCTGCCCCAGGGACGGCCCGTGCGCGTGCGCGGGCTGCAGTCCCACGGCACAAACCTCGATGAGGTCACGGCGGGCTCGCGTGTCGCTGTGAACGTCGTCGGCGCCGACAAAACCGAGATCACACGTGGGCAGGTCCTCGCCACCGCGGGGGCGTTTCGGCCCAGTACCAGGATCGACGCCCGCTTCCGGCTCCTGCCGGCCGCGCCGCCGCTGGCGCACCTGGCACGGATCCGCATGTACATCGGCGCCGACGAGATCTTCGGCCGGATCGTCTTGCTGGACCGGACCCGCCTCGATCCCGGCGGCAGCGCCGTCGGGCAACTCCGCCTCGAGCGTCCGGCGGTGGTCGCGGCGGGCGACCCTTTCGTGCTGCGCCGGTACTCGCCGATGACGACGGTCGGCGGCGGAACCGTCATCAACCCCCACCCCCCCCTCCGCCGCCGCACGGCCGGCAGTGTCTCGGCGATCGAAGAGGTCGCCGCCGCCCCCGACGCGCGTGTCGATGGGCTCGTCGCCGAAGGCGGGGTGGGGGGCACGACCTTGGATGACCTCGCGCGCGACGTCGGGGAGAGCCGGACCCATGTCGAGGCGATCGTGCGGCAGCTGGCTGAGGCGGGTCGAGTCAGACCGGTGCGCGACCGGTTCTTTCATCGCGAGACTGCAGGGCGCCTCAGCGCCGCCATCCTCGCTGAACTCGACGCCAACCACCGGAAGCAGCCGTGGCGCGCGGGAATGCCGCGCGACGAGCTCAAGGCGAAAGTCTTCCCATCGGGCGACGACCGCTTCTATGCGTCCGTCGTCGACGAGCTCACGCGCGGGGACGAAATTGCCACCCATGGGGCGTTGGTCGCGCGCGCCGGGCACCGGCCGGAGCACCGCCCGCCGGAAGTGGCCGCGCGCACGGCGCTCGCCGCCGCGCTGGCAGCAGGTGCGACGTCGCCCCCCAGCCGCGATGACCTGCAGCGGGCGATCGGCGACGCGAAGCTGTTCGCGCGCATGTTTCAGACCCTCATCGATGACGGCACCGTGGTCGAGGCGGGGCCGGGCGTATACTTTCACCGCGACGCGCTGGAGGCGATCAGACAGACCGTGGCCGCTTACGTGGCATCCCATGGATCGATCACGGTGGCCGCGCTCCGCGATGTGTTGAAGACGAGCCGGAAGTTCGCGTTGACCGTACTCGAGTACTTCGATACGATCAAGTTTACCCGTAGGGTCGGTGACGCGCGGGTGCTTGTCAAAGCTCGTGAATCGTGAATCGAGAATCGTGAATCGGAGGGCAAGACCGAACAGAGCCCGCTGAAGTGGCGATTCACCATTCACAATTCACGATTCACCAATCAAGGGGAGGGCAGTGGGGGCTGGTGCCCCTTCCGGTCTTCAAAACCGGCGGGAGGCCGGTTTGGTCTCCGGTGCGTTCGATTCGCACGGCCCTCCGCCATGTTCCACCTTGGCATAGCGCGTGCTCCTATCTGAATTAGACGTCCGGCAGGAATGATGCCGTCGGGGAGGTGAACTTGTGTGAGCATAGCCATGTCGACCCCAGAGGAACGGATCAAGAAAGCGGTTGAAGCGGCGCGCCAGACGAAAGCCGCGGCGGACGCCAAAGCCCAGGCGGAGCAAGCCGCCCGGGAAGCCACGTTGAAGCATCTGTGGCAGCGCGCGGAAGCGATAGGACAGAAGTGCCGCGCGCGGGCCCGGGAGCTCGCCGATGCCGGGCGCGTCAGGGTGCACATCCTCCTCGAACGGCGCCGGGATCGGGAGGACATGGAGCCTGCGTTTCTCCTCACCATTGGCAGGCCCGCGAAGGGGATGAGGGGCATCCGGGCCATTCCGCAGGCTGATGGGCAGTGGACCATTCGAGTCTTCGACGGTGACACCGCATCGCATCCGATCGCCGATGACGCGACGTTTGAGCATGCGATGGACGAGATTCTCGAACCCCTGGTGACCGAGGCGGCGGTCGCGGTGGCGAAGGGGGAAGAGCCCCCCGGAGAGTTTCGCTAGACGGCGGCCAGCCGCACCAGATTGCGGCCGTCCTGCTTCGCGGCGTAGAGGGCTTCGTCGGCGCGCATCACCAGCGTGTCGTACTCCTGCCCGTCCTCGGGGCAGGAGGCGACGCCGATCGAGATCGTCATCTTCCCTCGCGGCATGACGTCCTCGTCTTTGAACGGATGCTCCTCGACGATGTGCCGGAGGCGCTCCATCGCCACCACGGCGGCATCCTTCGTGGAGCCGGGCATGACCAGGGCAAATTCCTCGCCCCCGTAGCGCGCCAGCAGGTCGCTGCTGCGAATCTGCCGGCGCATCACCTCGGCAAGTTCTTGCAGGATCAGATCGCCCGCGACGTGGCCGAAATTGTCGTTGTAGCGCTTGAAGAAATCGAGATCGATGATCGCCAGCGTGCACTGGCCCCCATACCGCTGGATGCGGGTGATCTCCATCCGCAGCACGTGCTCGAACTGCCGGCGGTTGAACAATCCCGTCAGCGGGTCGGTGATGGCCTGCTCATGCAGCTCACGGCGCAGCGCGCGGTTCTCTTCGCGCTGACGGAGCAGCCGCTCAAACACCACCCCGATGTACAGGTTGACCGCCAGAAACGCGGCGGCGACCAGCATCTCGAACGGCACGGACACCGGCACGCCGCTGTTGATGTACAGCGCCACCACGACCAGGTAGCCCGCGGTCATGACCAGGCTGAGGATCAAGACCCCGATGAAGCCGATCAGCCCGGCCACGAACACCAGTGAGGCGAACCAGCCCATCAACAGCAGCAGCCTCGCGCCGGGCGCCGAATACATGTACAGGCTGAGCAGCACGGCGTTGACCAGCATCGGGACGTACACGTAGTGGGGATCCCACGCGATGCGCCGGTCCAGACCGAAGCGCGGGACCGCCCACAGCGCGGCCTGACAGAGGGCGGTGGCCCCGAGCAGCACCGCCCAATGCTGCGCCGAGAGGGGGTGCGAGCCATACACGGACAGCCAGAGGATGACCGCCAGGGCCAGCACATATCCGGCTGAGGCGAGAAGGACGCCGCGCTGTTTTTCGTGGCTTGGGGCGGTTGTCAGAATCGAGTCAGCAACCCGGGCTGACATATTGGACTGCATCGTTCCACGCCCGGCCCGGCTTTTCCTGTGGGCCTAGGGAACCGCACGCCGGCGACGAAAAGGACCTCGGCGCCGCGCGCCATCCGATGCGCACCGACCCCACCCCGATGCTCAAGCAGTACCACGAGCTCAAAGCCCGCTACCCGGGCGCACTGCTCATGTTCCGGTTGGGGGACTTCTACGAGCTCTTCTACGACGACGCTCAGGTCGCCGCGGGTGTACTGGACATCACCTTGACCTCCCGCGAAATCGGCAAAGGGTCGCGCATCCCGATGTGCGGGGTCCCCCACCACGCCCTCAACGTCTACCTGGCCCGCCTCGTGGAACGGGGGTACCGGGTGGCGGTGTGCGATCAACTGGAAGACCCCCGGCTGGCCAAGGGACTGGTGAAACGCGATGTCGTCAGGGTCGTGACGCCGGGGACCGTCATCGACCCGGCGGCGCTGCCGCGAGGCGCCAACCATTATCTGGCGGCGGTGCTCCCCGGCGAGCAGCAGTGGGGACTGGCGATCTGCGATCTCTCCACCGGCGAGTTCCAGATCGGTGAGCTCAGCGGGGAGCATGCTGCAGACGCGGTCGCGGAGGAGCTGGCCCGCATCGACGCGCGTGAAGTACTGGTCCCCGACGACGTCCGTGACCGTCTTGCCGGCCTGCTGGATCCCCGCGCCGCATTGACCCCGCTGGACCGCTGGCGGTTCGACGCGGCCCTGACCCGCCAGACCCTGCTCGCCCACTTCGGTGTGGTCAGCCTGGAGGGATATGGGGCCGAGGGCCTTCCGGCGGCGGCCGCGGCGGCCGGGTGCCTGCTGCAGTATCTGAAGGATACGCAGCTGAGCCCGCTCGCCCACATTCGCACGATGACGACCTACGCGACCACGGACGCGCTCGTTCTCGACGCATCAACCCGACGAAACCTTGAAATCGTCCGCAACCTGGCCGACGGCGGCGCGGCCGGCACATTGCTCGGGGTGCTCGACGCCACGGTCACCGGCATGGGCGCGCGCAAACTTCGCCAGTGGCTGCTGCAACCCCTCATGCAGCGCGCGGCGATCGAGTACCGGTTCGACGCGGTCGACCACCTGGTCCAGCATCCGCGGACTCGGGAGGGGGGGCGGGCGGCGCTGAAGGGCGTGGCCGACGTGGAGCGATTGGTCGGCCGCGCCGGCCACGGGTCGGCCACGCCGCGCGATCTGACCGCGCTCGCGGCGGCCATCCGGAAACTCCCGGCCCTGCGCGCGCTGCTGGCCGAAATCGGGGTTCCCTTCCTTCAGGATGTGCACCGAGCCATCGGGACCCACGACGAGACGGCCGCACTGATCGAGCGGGCGATCGCCGACCAAGCGCCGGCCGCCGTCCAATCCGGGGGCGTGATCCGCGACGGCTTCAACACCGAACTCGACGCGCTCCGGCGCACGGCGCGGACGGGTAAGACTTGGATCGCGGAATTCGAAGCCGCGGAGCGAAGCCGCACGGGCATCAAGTCGCTGAAGGTCGGCTTTAACAAAGTCTTCGGATACTACCTCGAGGTCAGCAACACCCACCTCGGCGCCGTCCCCACCGAGTACATCCGCAAGCAGACGCTGACCGGCGGCGAGCGCTTCATCACGCCGGACATGAAGGAACGGGAAGCGGCGATCCTCGGGGCGGAAGAGCGCAGCATGGTCGTCGAGGACGAACTCTTCAAAGGCGTCCGCGACGCGGTGGCGGCCGTCGCCGGACCGCTGCTGCAGACGGCCCGCGCCGTCGCCGAACTGGATGCCGTGGCCGCACTCGCGGAGGTCGCCGCCGCGGCACATTATGTCCGGCCGGTGGTCACAGACGAGCCGATGCTCGACATCCGTGGCGGGCGCCATCCGGTCGTCGAGCGCGCGTTGGGCGCGCAGCGGTTTGTGCCCAACGACGTGCTCGTCTCCGGGGCCGACCGTGCCATCGTGCTTGTCACCGGTCCCAACATGGCCGGCAAATCGACCTATCTCCGGCAGACCGCGCTCATCGTCCTGATGGCCCAGATTGGCTCCTTTGTCCCCGCCGAACGCGCCACGATCGGGCTGGTCGACCGGATCTTCACCCGCATCGGTGCCACAGACGACATCGCCACGGGGCGCAGTACGTTC
>DASXUC010000062.1:0-7968 GCA_036505015.1 bacterium
GACCGGCACCGTCCGTTCCAACCGACTATCTGCGCTAGAGCTGCGCAGCATCTTATGCGGCAACACGAACACGAACCCTAAGCGGGGGTATACTTCTGAGGAAGAGGTCCGCCCCTGCCATGCACCAGTCGCTTCGCTCCGGTGCATGGCGACGCCACTCGCCGCCGAACTCGACTGGTGCATGAGCCCTGAACCCGAGCGCAGCGAGTGGTTCAAGGCCACCTGACCAAGATGACCACCCTCATCGTCGTTCAAACTCACCGCATCCTCATCGCCCGCCACGCGCAGCACTGGCACCTTTCCTCGCCGCTCGAAGGCCATCGGTTCACGTGCGCCGCGGCCGACCCGCATCGATCTGGACGCGCGTACGCCGGCACGAACGGCGACGGCGTCTGGCGCACCGATGACGCCGGCGTCACCTGGGTTCAGGCCGGTGCGGCGCCGGGCTCGGGACATGTGACCGCGCTCGCGGTAGATCCTCATGAACACGCGGCCGAAGGCGGGACACTCTATCTGGGCACCGAGCCGAGCCGGTTCTACCGATCCACCGACGGTGGCCACACTTGGGAGGAGGGGCCGGGTCTGATCGCGCTGCCGTCGTCGACCGAGTGGAGCTTCCCTCCGCGTCCGCACACCCACCACGTACGCTGGATCGAGCCGGATCCGCTGCAGGCCCGCCACATCTTCGTGGCGATCGAGGCCGGGGCCCTCGTCACGACCTCGGACGCCGGCGCGACCTGGCAGGATCGGGTGCCGGATGGGCCTTTTGACACGCACACCATGACGTCTCACCGGGGAGCATCCGGGCGCTTCTATTCGGCGGCGGGCGACGGCTACTACGAGACGGACGATGCAGGGGCGACCTGGTCGTCACCGGAGCAGGGTCTCCGCCACACCTACCTTGTGACCGTCGCGGCCGATCCCGGCGATCCGGACACGGTCGTGGTCTCCGGATCGTCCGGTCCGTGGACGGCTTACAACCCGTCGTCGGCGGAGGCCTACGTCTATCGCAGGACCGGCGGCGGAACGTGGCAGCGGGTCAAAGATGGATTGCCGGCACCGGACGGCACGGTGGTCGCCCACTTTGCCTCCCCCGGCCGGCCCGGCCAGCTCTACGCGGCGAACAACCGGGGAGTCTTCATGTCGGTCGACGCGGGCGCCCGGTGGGCGGCGCTCGAGTCGCCCTGGGATTCCCGGTACGAAGCGGAAGGCGTGCAGGCCATCCTGGCCGTGGAATCCGCCTAAGCACCCTCGCCGAGCGCAAACTCAATCGCCCGATCCTGCGTCATCAACCGGCCTGCCGACCACGCGTTCGCGAACTCCTCAGCCGGCAGCGATGTTCTGACGGCCGTCATCACCTCGTCATACTCCGCGCGATCCGCGGGAGGGATCGAGACCTTCTTCTGTGCGCGCAGGGCATCGGCCGCTCCCAGAATCGTGGCCCCGCGCGACGAGCGTCCCAACGACTGTTCCAGCATCGCCAGCCGCTCCAGACACCGCGCCACACCCGGAACATCATGCATGTCCCTGGACAGGGTCACGCTCTCCCGGTGCAGTTCGGCCGCACGCTTGAGGTCGCCGCGATACTGCGCCACCAGCGCGAGATCGGATGTCGTCGTCGCAATACACGACTTGTCGCCAAGGTCAACGAACATGGGGAACACGGTCTCGTGCAGCGCCGCGGCTTTGTCGCGCTCCCCACGGTACCAGGCGACCGTGCCCAGCAGGTGAAGCTGATGAGCCACGGCATACGTGTCGCCGAGCGCCTCGGACACGATCAGGCCTTCCTCGCCAAACGCCGCGGCACGCGCGAACTCGCCTTGGGCGCGCGCGACGAGACCCATAAAGTACAGGGTGTTGGACACGCCGTGGAGGTCGCCGAGCTCTCGGAACAGTCGGTTGCTGTCTGCAAACAGATGCGCGGCCCGGGCATAATCACGCCGCGAGCGGGCCACCCCGGCGACCGCGGACGTGACGCTCGCCACCCCCCAGGTATCGTGCGCGGCGCCGTAGAGGCCGAGGCTTTCGCTGAACAGCGACTCGGCGCGGTCGTAGTCGGCCTGCCAGCGGGCGACGGCGCCGAGGATGTGGAGGCAGAACGCGGTCCCCGAGAGGCTCTGCAAGCCGCGGAATGTCACCAGCGCCGCGGATGCCAGCGCGGTGGAGCGATCGTAGTCGAACTGCAGCTGGGCGAGTTGGCCGGCGTCGATTTGCGCGGCGGCGATGACCGCCGGGGGGAGCGCGTCGCCCACCGCGCCCAAGAGTTCATCGAACCAGCGCCGGCCTTCTGAGATGTGTCCATGCAGGTACCAGAATCTGGAGATCGCGACGGCCAGGCGCAGGCCGCGCTCAATGTCGTGCGATGTCAGCGACCATCGCAGGGCCGTGCGGAGATTGTCATGCTCCGCTTCCAGCCGGCCCAGCCACTGGGCCTGGCCTGTGCCGCGCAAGGACGGCTGCGCCTGCTCACCGAGTTGCACGAACCACTGCAGGTGACGGGTCCGCGCCGCGTCGATCTCCCCGCTGGCGATGAGCCGGTCACGCCCGTACTGCCGCAACGGTTCGAGCAGACGGTAGCGCGCCTCACTGTTCTGCCCGTCGGCGATGACGATCGATTTGTCCACCAGGTGTCCCAGCAGGTCGACCACATCCGCTCTGCCCGCCGCCTCGCTGCTTCCGACCACCTCCGCCGCGTCGAGCGTGAACCCCCCGGCGAACACGGACAGGCGGCGGAACAGCCCTTGCTCCGCGGATGTCAGCTGCGTGAAGCTCCAGTCGATCGCCGACTGGAGTGTCTGGTGCCTCGGCAGCGCGGTACGGCTTCCACCGGTCAGCAGGCGGAACTGGTCATCCAGCCTGGCGGCGATCTGTTCAAGGGAGAGCGCCTTGACGCGGGCGGCCGCCAGTTCAAGCGCCAGCGGAATGCCGTCCAACCGGCGGCAGATCTGCGCAATGACCGCCCCGTTGCGCTCGGTGACGGCAAACGAGAGCACAAGCGACGCCGCCCGGTCGGCAAACAACTGCACGGCTTCATACTGGGTCAGTACCTCCGGTGCGACGCGGTCGCTGTCGGGCAGCGCCAGCGGCGGCACCGGATAGAGCGTCTCGCCCGCGATGCCCAGCCCCTCGCGGCTGGTCGCCAGGACGCGCAGATCCGGGGATTGCCGGAGCAGCAGATCCGCCAGCGCCGCGCACGATGCGACCAAGTGCTCGCAGTTGTCCAGGATCAGCAGCAGCCGCTTCAACCGCACATAGTCGAGGAGCGAATCCTGGAGTGGTCGGTCCGGCTGCTCCCGGATGCCCAGCGCGGTGGCGACGGCTTGGGGGACCAACGCAGGGTCGTTCAGCGGGGCAAGGTCGACCCACCACACGCCGTCGGGAAAATCATCGAGCCGGTCGGCTGCCAGCTGCAGGGCCAAGCGCGTCTTGCCGCTGCCGCCGGCGCCGGTGAGCGTCAGCATGCGCGCGACGGCCAGCCGGGTGCGTAACTCGGTGAGTTCCCGGTTCCGCCCGATGAAGGTGGTCAGCTGAGCGGGCAGGTTGTTGGGCCGTGAAGCCAGCGAACGCAGCGGCGGGAACTCATCCGGGAGCCCCGCGGCAACGATCTGGAACAGACGGATCGATCCGGTCAAGTCTTTCAGCCGGTGCTCCCCCAGGGGTTTGAGATCCAGTCCCGCCGGCAGATCGTCGGCGACGAGGGTGACCGTTGCCTGCGAGACGACGATCTGCCCGCCGTGGGCCGCCTGACACACCCGGGCGGCGCGATGGACGTCCATGCCGACGTATCCGGACGCGCTGACGGTCGGCTCGCCGGTGTGCAGACCCATCCGGACGCGGAGATCGCTGCCCGCGGGCCAGGCATGGGCCGCGAGGCGCTGCTGGGCGTCGACCGCTGCGCCCACCGCGTCATGGGCGCGCGAGAATACCGCGAAGATCGCGTCGCCCTGTTCGTCGACCTCCTGTCCTCCGGCGTCCGCGATCGCTCCCGCCATCAGGCCGCGGAACGCCGCGAGCGCCTGCGGGTACAGGTCCCCCAGTCGGTGGAGCAGCCGCGTCGACCCTTCCACGTCGGCGAAGAGGAACGTCACCGTTCCCGACGGCAATTTCCTGAGGGTGGGATCCGTGGCCGCCATTGCCGTGCCACTTGGATGCCCCGGCACGCAATCCTTGTGCGCGATCTCTGCGCGGCCGGTGCGGGGGACCGGGGCGAATGCTGCTTGACGGCATTGGTGACGTAGACGTCGCGGCGATCGAATTCGATCCCTTCCAGGGTTTTGTCCGGCAACCGTCCCGCCGGTCCGACGAACGGATGACCCTGCCGGTCTTCTGCGTTTGACATTGTCCGAGGGCCCACCTATAATGAACGAGGCCCGGGAAGTCTTTTTTTGTTTGGGGAGGATTTCATGGCCCGCGCGACAGACATGAAGACGAACCGCCAGCTCGCGCGACCGGGCGCGGCGAGGGCGACGACAGTGCGCAGCGGACCGCCGGTCCAAGATCGAATCGTCCGCTACCTGCGGGACGTGCGCGCGGAACTGATCCGCGTGGAATGGCCCAGCCGCGCCGAGTTGATTGCCATGACGGTCGTCGTCATCGTCGTCCTGCTGGCCATGTCGCTCTACCTTGGGGCGTGGGACGCCATGTTCACCTGGCTGTTCCAAAAGGTGCTGGTCAAGCGCTGACCTATCCGCTCTCAGAACCTCCGCTCCTCACGTTGGTGCATCCCATGATGGAAGACAAGTTCAAGGAAATCTTTGCCGACGAACCTGAAGCGCCGGCCGTCGAGGAGGCGCCCGAGCCGCAGGCTGCTGTGGCCGTGGAGGCGGAAGAAGCCGAGGCGCCGCGGGATCCGCGCGTGAAGTGGTACGTCATCCACACTTATTCCGGCTATGAGAACAAGGTGAAGACCAACCTCGAACGCCGGACGAAGACCATGCACGGGCAGGGCGGGGAACGCATCGTGCAAGTCCTGGTGCCGACCGAGAAAGAGAAGGAAATCAAAGGCGGCAAGCGGCGGGAGGTCGATCGCAAGATCTATCCCGGGTACGTGCTCGTGGAGATGATCATGGAGGATGACTCCTGGTACGTCGTGCGTAACACGCCCGGCGTCACCGGATTCGTCGGCTCGGGGACGCGCCCGGTGCCCCTGGACGATGCCGAGGTGAAGCGGCTGCTCAAGCAGCTGCGGGACGAGACGCCCAAGTACCGTATTTCGTTCCAGAAGGGGTCGGTCGTCCGCATCACCCAGGGTCCGTTCCAGGACTTCACGGGGGTTGTCGACGAGGTCATGGTCGAGAAGGAAAAGGTGCGCGTGCTTGTGTCGATCTTCGGACGCGCGACGCCCGTGGAGCTCAGCTTCGGACAGATCGAGAAAACCTAACAGCGTAAACGGGGTCTGGTATGGCCAAGAAGATCATCGCAATCATCAAATTGCAGATTCCGGCCGGCAAGGCGACACCGGCGCCGCCCGTGGGTCCCGCGCTCGGCCAGCACGGTGTGAACATCATGGAATTCTGCAAGACCTACAACGAGCGGACGGCGTCCCAGACCGGGACGATCGTACCCGTCGAGATCACCGTGTTTGCCGACCGCACGTTCACGTTTGTCACGAAGACCCCGCCGGCGGCGGTGCTGTTGCGGCAGGCGGCGGGGCTGGAAAAAGGATCGGGGGAGCCGAACAAGACGAAGGTTGGCAAGGTGACGCGCGACCAGGTCCGCGACATCGCGAAGCAGAAGATGCGGGACCTCAACACCCAGGACATGGACGCGGCGACCCGGATGATCGAGGGCACGGCGCGCTCGATGGGCATCGAAATCGTCGGATAACGGCGTCTGTGAGGACCTGAGAGATGAAAACGATTCGTAAGCACGGCAAACGTTACGCCGAAGCCACGAAGGCCGTCCAGGCGGATCAAGTGTACGAGCCGGCGGAGGCGATCCGCCGGCTGAAGCAGATGCCCAAAGCGAAGTTCGATGAAACCGTGGACTGCGCCATCCGGTTGGGTGTCGATCCGAAGCAGGCGGAGCAGCAGGTTCGCGGCACCGTCGGCCTGCCCGCCGGGACCGGCAAGTCCGTGCGGGTGCTCGTCTTTGCCAAGGGCGAGAAGGCAAAGGAAGCGGAGACGGCCGGAGCGGACTTCGTGGGCGCCGACGAGTTCGTGGAAAAGATCCAGGGCGGTTGGACGGATTTCGATGTGGCCGTGGCGACACCCGACGTGATGAGCCTGGTCGGCCGGCTGGGCCGGGTGCTCGGCCCGCGGGGCCTGATGCCCAACCCGAAGGCCGGGACGGTGACGTTCGATATCAGCAAGGCCGTGAAAGAGATCAAGGCCGGGAAGATCGAGTACCGCACCGACAAGTTCGGCATCATCCACGCCGGCATCGGCAAGGCCTCGTTCAGTGAGGACCAGTTGCTCGACAACTTCAACACGCTGATCGACGCGGTGATGCGCGCGCGTCCGGCGGCGGCCAAGGGGCAGTACCTGAAGACGATCACACTCTCGACCACGATGGGGCCGGCCGTGAAAGTCGATCCCGCGAAGGTGCAGACGGCGAAAGCAACGGTCTGAGTGTGGTATACTGACGGGCGCTGGTCGAACTGAATAGCACGAACCGTAGACAGCAGGCCCCCTGGGGGATAATGGCCGACGTGGCCGCCTGCCGAGGCGATTGATCGGGGCCCTCGTCTGCGGTGGGCCCGTTTTGTTTGAGGGAGACGACGAATGGCGCGACCGGAGAAGGTTCAGCAGACCGAAGCGATCCGCAAACGGCTGCAGCGGTCTGGGGCGATCATCTTTACCGACTTCCGCGGTCTCAATGTGGGCGAAATCGCCGCGCTGCGGGAGAAACTGCGCGCGGCGGGGGTGGAGTACAAGGTCGTCAAGAACACGCTGCTCGGGCGGGCGGCGGAAAGTCTGGGCATCGACGGCCTCGATCCATACCTGGAGGGACCGACCGCCGCGGCATTTGCCGGCGACGATCCGGTGGCCCCGGCCAAGATCCTCGCCGACTACATTCGAGCGGCGCGCAAGCTCGAGGTGAAGGGCGGGCTCGTGGAAGGCCGTATTCTCACGGCCGATCAGATCAAGCAGCTGGCGGAGTTGCCCTCGAAGCCCGAGCTGCTCGCCAAGGCACTCGGATCGATTGTCTCGCCGCTGTATGGGTTGATGGGTGTGATGACGGGGTTGCAGCGCAATCTGGTGTACGCGCTCGACCAAATCCGGCAGAAGATGGAAGCAGCCTAGAACAAGGGGGAACGCGAAGTGGCGGAAGCAAAGGCGAAAGCCGCAGGGACGAAGATGAGCAAAGAGGACCTGGTGGACGCAATCGGCAACCTGTCGGTCCTCGACCTGGCCGAGCTGGTGAAACTGCTTGAGGAGAAGTTCGGGGTGAGCGCGGCGGCGCCCGTGGCGATGGCGGCGCCGGCGGCCGGCGCGGTCGGCGCGGCTCCGGCGGTCGAGGAGCAGACCGAGTTCGACGCCGTCCTCAAGAGCATTGGGGACAAAAAGATTCAGGTGATCAAGGTCGTCCGTGAGCTGACCGGGTTAGGCCTCAAGGAGGCCAAAGACCTCGTCGATGGGGCGCCCAAGCCTGTGAAGGAGAAGGTCAGCAAGCAGGAAGCCGAGCAGATCAAGACCAAGCTCGAGGCCGAGGGGGCCACGGTCGAGATCAAGTAAGGCCCGTCTAGGTAGTGGGTCGATCTGGATGGCCGCGGCGGCGATCTGTCTCGAGGACGGCCCCTCGCGTCGAGTCGGGCGGCTCGGATTGTCAGTGCAGGCCTCACGTTCCCTGCCGCGCTCGCCTGCCAATCTGTAGCTACGGATCACTACGGTCTCTTCCGCTGACCGCGACATCGGTGCGGCGATCCTCTGCTTCACGGCCTGCGAGATGGTGGCCGCCCTCCAATCTCCGCTCGGTGGCCGCCCCACTCGCCCGCCGCCATGCCCTCTGGTCCGCCCCAGCCTCTGC
>DASXUC010000063.1:0-3164 GCA_036505015.1 bacterium
TTCCAGGAGAAGGTGACTTGTGACTCGTGACTGGTGACTGGAGCGTCCGGACAGGTTTCTGGGAGGGTCTTGGCGAGTCACGAGTCACGAGTCACGAATCACGGGGTCTGTGATGCGCGTCCTGTTCTGTACCTCAGAAGCGGTTCCGTTCGCCAAGACCGGCGGGCTGGCCGACGTGTCCGGCGCCCTGCCGCCGGCGCTGGCGGCCGCGGGCTGCGACGTTCGCGTCGTGCTGCCGCGATACGGTTCCGTTCCACTGACTGACCTCATGCGGGCGGGCAGCGTGGAGGCGCAGGTCGCGGGGACGCCGCTCAGCGGCACGATGTACGAGGGCCGCCTGCCCGCGGGCGACGTGCCCGTGTGGCTGGTCGACCGTCCGGACTACTTCGACCGGCCGGCGCTGTACGGTGAAGATGGCCGCGATTACCCCGACAATCTCGCGCGGTTTACGTTCTTTACACGCGCCGTCCTCGCGTGGGCCGCCGCGCAGGCGTGGCAGCCCGACGTCATCCACTGCCACGATTGGCAGGCGGCGCTGATCCCTGCGATCATCGCCGCCGGCCAGGCCGCGCCGGCGGCCACGGTGCTCACGATTCACAACCTGGCTTACCAGGCGCTGTTTCCTGCGGCGGAGTTTCCGGTGACGGGGTTACCGCCGTCCCTGTTCACGATGATCGGGATGGAATTCTGGGGTCAGGTGAACGTGCTGAAAGGGGGGCTCGTCTTCGCCACGTTGCTGTCCACGGTCAGCGAGACCTATGCGAAGGAAATCCAGACTCCCGAATACGGGGCGGGCCTCGACGGCGTCCTGCGCGACCGCCGCGCCGACCTGTTCGGCATCCTCAACGGGGTCGATTATCGCGCGTGGGATCCGGCCGTCGATCCATTGATCCCCGCCAGGTATTCGACGGCCGATCTTCTCGGCAAGGCCGACTGCAAGCGCGCGCTGCAGGAGGAGTTCGGCCTGCGCGCGGACCCACGCGCGCCGGTCATCGGCATGGTCACGCGGCTCGTCGATCAGAAGGGGCTGGACCTCGTGGCGGCCGCCATCGATGAGTTCCTGGCGGCGGGAGCGCAGTTCGTGCTGCTGGGCACGGGCGAGCCGGTCTACCATCAGCGGTTCGCCGACTTCGCCGCAGCGCATCGGGAAGAGGTCGGGGTGCGCCTGGGGTTCGACAACCGCCTGGCTCACTGGATCGAGGCCGGGGCGGACGTGTTCCTGATGCCATCGCGGTACGAGCCGTCGGGACTCAACCAGCTGTATAGTCTGCGGTACGGGACGGTCCCGGTGGTGCGACGTACCGGCGGGCTGGCGGATTCGATCGTCGACGCCACGCCGGCGGCGCTGGCCGACGGGACCGCGAATGGGTTTGTCTTTGACGACGCCACGCCCGCTGCCCTGCTGGCCGCGGTCCGGCGCGCGCTTGCGGCGTTTGCCGACCCGGCCGTGTGGACCCGGATTGTCGACGCCGGGATGCGGGCGGACTTTTCCTGGGCGAAGGCGGCGGCGCAGTACCGCCGGCTCTACGATCTCGCCGTCTCGCGGCAGCCCGTGTCCGGTGGTAGGGGATGAAGGTGCCGCCGCGAATTGTCCGGCGGCTGGGGGTAGAGATGAGTGCCTGAGTTACGGAAGGACCCGATCACGCGGCGGTGGGTCATCATTGCGACCGAGCGCGCCGCCCGCCCGACCGATTTCCCACACGACGAGATCGCGCCCAACGACGTGGAGAAGTGTCCATTCTGCGAAGGGCGCGAAGACCGCACGCCGCCGGAGATCTTTGCGATCCGCGATCCGCTCACCGCCCCGAACACGCCGGGGTGGCACGTTCGTGTGGTGTCGAACAAGTTCCCCGCGCTGCGCATCGAGGGCAACACCGAGCGTACCGCCGTAGGGATCTACAGCCGGATGGACGGGGTGGGCGCCCACGAGGTGATTATCGAGACGCCCGATCACCACACGCACCTCGGATTGTTGCCGGCCGGCCAGGTCGCCGACGTCATCCGCGCGTTTCTGCAGCGGTACCAGGACCTTCGCGGGGATACGCGCTTTGAGTACGCGCTGCTCTTCCGCAACCACGGCCGCCGGGCCGGCGCGTCGCTGTCGCACCCGCATTCGCAGCTCATCGCCCTGCCGATCGTGCCCAAACAGGTGTCGGAGGAACTCGAGGCGGCGGAGCGGTTCTTCGCCAAAGACGGCCGCTGCATGTACTGCGTCATGATCGAGCAGGAGCGTGCCTCACGGGAACGCGTCGTCTATGAGAACGAGGCGTTCATCGTGATTGAACCGTTCACGTCGCGGTCACCGTTCGAGACGTGGATCCTGCCCACGGAGCACGAAGCGGACTTCGGGCTGCTGCGCTCCGAGGATATCCCGCAGCTGGCGGATGCGCTCCACGAAGCATTGTTCCGTCTGTACACCACGTTGAGGAACCCACCCTACAACTTCATCGTCCATACGCTGCCCTACCGGGAAGGATCGAAGCATGCCTACCATTGGCACATCGAAGTCATTCCGCAGTTGACGCGCGTGGCTGGGTTCGAGTGGGGGTCGGGGTTCTACATCAACCCGGTCATTCCCGAAGACGCCGCGCGCTATCTGCGGGAGAGCGCCGCCGGCGCTTCGGAGACCGTGGGCGCCACCACCACCGTGAATCGTGAATCGTGAATCGTGAATCGACAAGTCCCGCAGACCCCTCTGTGCTGATTCACGATTCACGATTCACCGTTCACGAATTTTGGCGATGAGCACCGAGCGGACTCCAGACCGTATCCTTTTGGGGCCGGGGCCGAGCATGCTGCCCCCCAGCGTGCAGGCCGCGCTGTCCCGA
This sequence comes from bacterium, assembly GCA_036505015.1. Lineage (GTDB taxonomy): Bacteria > Sysuimicrobiota > Sysuimicrobiia > Sysuimicrobiales > Kaftiobacteriaceae > DASXUC01. The sequence goes on from DASXUC010000063.1 coordinate 2,829, forward strand.
CCGCTGGTCGGCCACATGGATCCCACACTGGTTCCCATGCTGGAAGCGATTTCCGCGCGGCTGCGGCAGACCTTTCAGACCAGCAACGAGCTCACCCTCGCGGTGTCGGGGACCGGCACGGCGGGGATGGAGGCGTGCCTCGATCACACGCTGGCTCCCGGCGACCACATCGTCGTCGCGGCGGCCGGGTACTTCGCCCTGCGGATTGCCGAACTCGCCCGCCGGGCCGGCGCCGAGGTCACCCTCATCGAGGCGCCGTGGGGTCAGGCCGTCGATCCCTCCGACGTGGAACGGGCGCTCGCCCAATCTCCGGCGCGCGCGGTCGCCGCCGTCCAC
>DASXUC010000064.1:0-3799 GCA_036505015.1 bacterium
CCAGTCGTTCCTGGAGAATCTAGTGGCGTCGCCATGCACCGGAGCGAAGCGACTGGTGCATGGTGGCGGCGGGGAGACTCGAACTCCCGACTCCGCGGGTATGAGCCGCGTGCTCTGACCAGCTGAGCTACACCGCCACTCTTGACACCCTAAATCTACACAATCTGCCCGATCTACACAATCGATTCTCGACACCCAGACTCTAGATCCAGAGTCTGGAATCTAGACTCTAGAATCCAGACTCTAGAATCTAGACCTCTGGAATCGCTGTTAAGGGGTGATCGTGATAAGAAGCGGCGGGAGCGCTATTCCCTGACCGCGGTCGGTTTCCGGCTGTCCCATGAAGATCACGACAATCTCGTAGGTCCCCGGATCAACCTGCCGCCCCTGGAGGTCTTGCTGGTCCCAATTCATCCGGTAGGAGAGCTCTTCGCCGGGTTTGAGCACGACCATCTGGACGTTCTGCACGAAGGCCTTGTCGTGGGACCACCGCCAGACTTCGTCCCCGCGGGGACGCCGGGCGATGGCATCGTATCGCTGTCCGCTCGCAAACGAAATCGTCACGGGAGCCGACGCCCTGTTGTGGACGGAGAGGGTGATGGGAACCGACGTGCCTGCCGCGAACGCGCGGGCAGGGATGACCGCCTCGAGGCGCAGGCTCCCCGCTATCCGCTCGGACGTCACCGGGGCCGCCGCGGACGTCACCGCGACCACTGCCGCTAGAAGACCCACCCACAGCGCTTGCACGGTCTACCCCTCCAGGTACTGAGTCGTCTCATTCTCACTACGCATCTGAGACGGGGAGGGTTCGGTTCGAGAACCTCCTACTTGATACCTGTACGGGGAAGCTCGAAACGGATCTTGCCGGCGGCGATCTCCTCCAGCGCGATGGTGACCGGGTTGCCGGAGTCGACGTCGACCATCGGCAGCGCGCCGTCCTTGAGCTGCCGGGCCCGCTTCGCCGCCACGATCACCAGGGCGTACTTGTTCTCAACGCGGTCCAGCAGCGCCTCAAGGGGAGGCTTGATCACGTTTTCACCTCAACAATCGGGGATGCAAGGCGTTTTGGGGACAACACCTAATATTACCAGCGGTCTGGAGGGCGTGCAAGCACAAGTTATGACGCACACACCGTCTCGCGAGCATGCGCTCGGGCTGATCGGCATGAGTGCCATCACGTCCATCATGATGACCACGCCGGTCATTTCGCTCTACCTCAATGCCCGGGGACTGCCGGCGGCACACATCGGGGCGGTGATCGGCATCATGTCCCTCGCCCTGGTCCTGTCCGAGGTCGCACTGGCCGTAACGGTCGCTTCACGGATTGGCCGCCGGTCCGCCATCGCGCTGGCACTGACCGGCAGCGCCGCGACGCTCGGAGGATTTCCGCTGATCGGATCCGTCGCGGGGTTCTACCTGAACCGCATCACGTTCGGCGCGATCCGGGGGCTGCTGTGGCCCGTCTTGTTCGCGGAGGTCACCGATGCGGCCCACCCGGAGCGGCGGGGACGGGCGTTCGCGGTGTTCTGGCTCTATTTCGGCGTGGGGAACCTGATCGGTCCGGCGGTGGGCGGGTGGCTCGGCGAGTGGCTCAGCCTCCCTTCCGCCTTCTACGCGGCCGCGGCGATGTCGGTGCTGGCCCTTCCGCTCGTGCTCACCGTTGGCACCACACGTGACCCGGCGCCCCGCAACCCGCTGGCGATCTACCCCACGCTGTTCCGCGCTCGCGGGGTGTCCCGGACGTGGGCGCTCACCGCGTGCAATGTGGTCATGTTTAGCGTCTACTCAACGTTCCTGCCCCTGCATGCTGCGGGCCGGGGATTGAGCCCCGCGCAGATCGGTGTGATCTTCACCGGCGGAGCGATCGCATTCATCATCGGACAAGATGTGTTGAGGCGGGTCAGTGATCGATGGTCGCCGGAGCGGCTCCTGCCCGCGTCATTCATCGCGCGGGGCGCGGGCGTCGCCATGGTGCCGCTGCTGACATCATTCGGAGGGTTGTTTCTGGCGAACTTCGCCGCCGGCGTGTTGACGGCCGTGATTCCTCTTGCGCTCACGACACGCATCGCCGCGCGGGCCCCCCGAGATCAACTGGTTGCGGCGATGGCCGGGTTCAACGCGTCGGCGGACCTGGGGTTCTTCGTCGGTCCGCTGGCCGGCGGCCTCCTTGCGGTGCTGGGCCTGCGGTGGGCGTTCTGGCTGGCGGTTCCGGTGACGGCGGCGGCGCTGCTGCTGCTCCGCGGTTCCCGGCCCCTAGGCCCCGGGCCCGACGCCCAGCAGTCGATCCAGCACCATCGCTCCGAAGAGCAGGCCCAGATAGAGGATCGAATACCCAAACAGCCGTACCGCTGACCTTGCCGTTTTCTGCCGCCACACCCCGACGGCCAGCAGGAGGAAACACCCGCCGGCAAGCGCCGCAGCGACCACATAGAACCGTCCCAACCCTCCGAGCGGATGGAGCAGCAAAGATACCGCGACAAGCCCGACCGTGTAGAGGACGATCTGGCGCCGCGTGACGTCCTCCCCCGCGACCACCGGCAGCATCGGCAAGCCGGCGCGGGCGTAGTCGTCGCGCCGGTACAGCGAGAGCGCCCAGAAGTGCGGCGGCGTCCACAGAAAGACGATCAGGAAAAGGATGAGGGCCGGAAGCTCGATGCGGCCGGTCGCCGCCGCCCATCCCACCAGCGGCGGCACAGCCCCGGCCGCGCCGCCGATCACGATGTTCTGCGGCGTCAGGCGCTTCAGCCACACGGTATAGACGAAGACATAGAACAGCAGTCCGCCCATGGCGAGCACGGCGCTGAGCAGGTTCACAAACGCCGCCAGGACCGCAAAGGCGGCGAATCCCAGCAGCGTCGCGAACGCGAACGCAAAGGGCGGCTGCACCCGTCCGGCGGCAACCGGCCGCCGGCGCGTACGCGCCATCAGCGCGTCGATGTCCCGCTCCAGCAGTTGATTGATCGCACTCGCCGACCCCGACGCCATCGCGCCGCCCACCAGCGTGGCGAGGATGACCCACGGCGAGACCTGTCCCGGCGCGGCGATGAGCATCGCCGCCAGGGTCGTGACCAGCAGCAGGATCATGATGCGGGGCTTGGTCAGCGCCACGTAGTCGAGGACGCGGGCCACCCTTCGACTTCGCTCAGAGCCTGCGGTCCACTCGGGTTCAACTTCGGGGACATGGCGCGCCAGCACCACCAGCGCGACCAGCGTCGCGAACAATGCGGCCGCCGTCGCCAAGTGCGCCGTGGTCACCGGATCGGCCAACCGGTACTCCACGTTCAGGGCGCCCAGGATCACCTGCAGGATGAGCAGCCCGACGGCAATGGCGGTCGCGGCCAGGAGTTGGGGGCGCCTGCTCTGCGTGCGGTACGCGACGACCGCGGTCGAGATGATCAGCAGGCTCACCACAGCCGCGACCACGCGATGGTAGAAGTGCACGGCCACCGGTCCCTGCAGCGATGGCAGCAGCCGTCCATAGCACAGCGGCCAGTCCGGGCACGCCAGCCCGGCGCCGGTCGCGCTGACATAGCCCCCGATCAGTATCAACGCGTAGGTTGCCGCCAGCGTTAGCAGCGCCAGCTTCCAAAACCCGTCAACAATTCGTGACTCGTGACTCCTGACTCCTGGCTCGGAACCGAGCAGTGCCGTCGTGGCGATGGTCACCAGCATGGCAAAGAACGCCATCGCGGTTCCCAGATGTGCGACGACGATCCACGCGCTGAGCTCATGCCGAACGGTTAGACCCCCCAGGCCAACCTGCACGATGAGCAGGCAGAACGCGAGGATCGACATCTTC
>DASXUC010000065.1:0-17459 GCA_036505015.1 bacterium
CAAGGACACGTCGCTGACCGTGATCATCGGGTTGACCGAGCTGGTGGGCACCGGCAGGGCGCTGCTGTCGATCACCTCCTACCTGCACGACGTGCGGGAGGTGTTCGTCTTCCTGCTGGTGGTATTCTTCATCTGTTCCTACACGCTGTCGTCCGCGAGCCGGCGGCTGGAGAAGCGGCTCGGACTGGGAGAACGCTAACCGGGGGGACTGAGGTACGTGATGGGAGATTCGGTAACAGTTCAGGCTCAAGAAACAAGACCGCACGCCCGCGACGGGGAGCCGATCATCCAGCTTGAAGACGTGCACAAGTGGTTCGGCCGGCTGCACGTCCTGCGGGGGATCACCCTGACCGTGTTCCCCAGCGAGGTCGTGGTGGTGGCCGGGCCGTCGGGGTCCGGCAAGTCGACGATGATCCGGTGCATCAACCGGCTGGAGACGCACCAGCAGGGCCGCATCGTCGTCGACGGCATCGGGCTGACCGATGACGTCCGCAACATCGATGCGGTGCGCAGCGAAGTGGGCATGGTCTTCCAGTCCTTCAACTTGTTCCCCCACCTCACCGCCCTGCAGAACGTGACGCTGGCTCCGATGCGCGTGCGGAAGTGGCCGAAGACCAAGTCGGAGCGGATCGCCATGGAGCTGCTGGACCGGGTGGGGATCCCGGAGAAGGCGCACGTCTATCCCGCGCTCCTCTCCGGCGGCCAGCAGCAGCGCGTGGCCATCGCGCGGGCCCTGGCGATGCAGCCCAAGATCATGCTCTTCGATGAACCGACCTCGGCGCTGGATCCGGAGATGATCCAAGAAGTCCTCGACGTGATGAAGGCCCTGGCCAAGGACATGGGGATGACCATGATCGTCGTCACCCACGAGATGGGGTTTGCGCGCGAGGTGGCCGACCGGATCGTGTTCATGGACGAAGGCACGATCATCGAGGTCGGCGCTCCGGAGCACTTCTTCACGAATCCCACGCACGAGCGGACGAAACTCTTCCTGTCCAAGATCCTTCACCAATAGCGGCACACGCGCTCGGAGGTCCCACAGTGGGGGTATGCTATAATCTGAAGCATCTCCCGTTATTCTAGAGAGGGTGAGAGGTCCTCGTTGGACGCTTCTGGCACTCCGCTGCAGTTTGCGTTCCTCATCGTCCTCCTGTTGCTGTCTGCGTTCTTTTCCGGCTCCGAGACGGCGCTGTTCGCGGCGAACCGCCTGCGCATGCGCCAGCTGTCTGAGGAGGGGAATAAGCGCGCGGCGCTGGTCGTGCGCCTGCTGGCGGATCCCGGCCGTCTGCTCACGACGCTGCTGGTCGGCAACAACATCGCGAACATCGCGGCCTCGGTCCTGACCACGGCGATCCTGGTGGCGTTATTCGGCCCGAAGCGCGGCTCGATCTATGCCATCCTGCTGCTGGCGACGGTGCTGCTGGTCATCGGTGAGATCACTCCCAAGACCTTTGCGGCCAAGTATGCCGATCGGACGGCGCTGCTCATTGCCACCCCCATCCGGTGGGTGGGAGCCGCCCTGTACCCCATCATCAGGGCGCTGTCGGCGGTGAGCTACGTGCTCGTGCGGCCCCTGGGCGGGCGCGTGAACCTGGCCTCTCCGCTGGTAACGGAAGACGAGATCCGGCTGCTGATCAAGATGGGCGAGGAGGAAGGGGTAATCCAGGAAGACGAGCGCGAGATGATCCACTCCATCTTCGAATGGGGCGACACCGTCGCCCGCGAAGTCATGGTCCCGCGGATCGACATGGTGGCCGTGGAAGACACGACCACGCTGGATCAGGTCCTGCGAGTTGTGCTGGAAGAAGGACACTCCCGCATTCCCGTGTACCAGGAGACGATCGACCGGGTCATCGGCGTGCTTTACGTGAAGGACCTCCTCAGCCATCTCAAGGCATCTCGGCTGCAGGTGCAGGCCAAGGAACTGATGCGTCCGGCGTACTTCATCCCGGAGACGAAACGGCTGGACGAATTGTTTCGCGAGATGCGCCGCAAGAAAGTGCACATGGCGATCGTGCTGGACGAGTACGGTGGCACGGCCGGGCTGGTGACGATCGAGGATCTGCTCGAGGAAATCGTCGGCCCGATCCTCGACGAGTACGACGTCGACGAAGAGAAGCAGATCGAAACGGTGGACGACCACACCACGCTGGTGAACGGGCGGATGAGCGTCGAGGAGGTCAACGAACTGCTCGGGCTGGAGCTCCCGGTCGAAGACGTGGATACGATCGGGGGGTTCGTGTACCGCCTGCTGGGTCACATCCCTGTGCAGGGCGAGACCGTGCCCTACGACGGGCTGGACATCAGTGTGGAGCGCGTCGACGGCAACCGCATCACCAAGATCCGCATCGCCAGGCGCGAACCGACCGAACCGCTGCGCCCCAGTTGATGCGCACCCAACTCCGCCGGTACTTCGTCGCCGGGCTGCTCGTATTTCTCCCCCTGGCCGTCACCTTCACCGTGCTGGCCTGGCTGTTTCAATTCCTGGATAACTTCCTGGGCCGCCTGATCACCTACATCTTCGGACGCCCCATTCCGGGGGCGGGGCTGGTGGCTACAGTCGCGGTGATCTTCCTGATCGGGGCGCTGGTGACCAACGTGCTGGGCCGGCGGATGGTGCGGGCGATGGATTCGATCCTGATGCGAATCCCGCTGGCCCGCAGCATCTACTCCGCGACGAAGCAGATTTCCGACAGCATCTTCATCAGACGCAAGGGCGCGTTTCAGCGTGTCGTGCTGCTGCAGTGGCCGCGCAAGGGTACGTACATCATCGGGTTCGTCACCGCCGACGGCGGCGCGGAGAAGTGGATCGGATCGCCCCGGCGGTTCCTCAACGTGTTCATGGTCACCACCCCCAACCCGACCAGCGGGTTCCTGATGTTCGTGCCGGAGGAGGAGACCATTCCGCTGCCGATCAGCGTGGAGGATGCGCTGAAGCTCGTCCTGTCCGGAGGCATCGTCGGCCCGATGGAACCGCTGCCCCCGGCGGCCGTGCCTCAGGTGACCGTTCCTGCCGGAACCGAGACCGCCGGGTCGCCGGATCTCAACGAGGCGTCGTCCTGATGGCCGGATCGCCCCGGGCCGATCGCGAATTGATCGACGCCGCCGCCCAGGCGCGGGGGGACGCGTATGCTCCGTATTCGCGGTTTCGCGTCGGTGCCGCGGTGCGGACCGCCGAGGGATACGTGTACACGGGCGCGAACATCGAGAACGCCTCATACGGGCTGTCGCACTGCGCGGAGCGCGTGGCGATCCACAAGGCCGTGTCCGATGGGTACCGCAAGCTGGACACGGTGGCCGTCTATGCGGACGGCGGGGCGCCGCCGTGCGGCGCGTGCCGGCAGGTGATGGCCGAGTTCGGCGTGCGGCGCGTGCTCATTGCGTCACCCGGCGGCCGCACGAAGGTTCGCACGCTGCGGCGGCTGCTGCCGGACGCATTCACGCGCGACCGGCTCTTACGCCGGACGTGACCGGCACCGATCACGATCCCGCGATTCCGCAATCGCGCGCCCCCGGCTTTCGATCCGGTGTCGTCGCGCTCATCGGGCGCCCCAACGTCGGAAAGTCAACACTGCTGAACCGCCTGGTCGGCCAGAAGATCGCCATCGTCACACCGGCCCCCCAGACCACCCGATCGAGGCTCCAGGGCGTGCTCACCCTTCCCCGCGCGCAGATCGTGTTCGTCGATACGCCCGGCATGCATGCCCCGAGGCACCGGCTCGGCTCGCGCATGGTCGAGCTCTCGCGCGCCGCCGTCAATGACGCCGACGTCGTGCTGTGGATCATCGATGCCGCGGTGCCCGCGACGCCCGATGACGCGCTCGTCGCCGCCGTGCTGCGCTCGGCGCGCCCGCCGGTCGTGCTGGCGCTCAACAAGGTGGATCGGCTCTCCACCGGTCGGCAGCCGGTTCCGCCCGCCGACGTCGGCCTCCCCCCGCTGGCCGCTGTTGTTCCTCTCTCCGCAGCCGCGGGGACCGGCGTGGACCGGTTGATCGCGACGCTCGTCGGTCTGCTCCCGGAAGGGCCGCAGTACTTCCCGCCGGAGATGGTCACAGACCAGCAGGAACGGGAACTGGTGCGCGAGTTCATCCGCGAGCAGGCCATCCTGCTCACGCGGGAGGAAGTCCCGTACGGGATTGCGGTCGAGATCGAGGAATTTGCGCCCCGCGCAGGAACGGGCCTGATCTACATCCGCGCCGTCGTTCTGGTGGAGCAGGAGAGCCATCGCAAGATTGTGGTGGGGCGGGGCGGACGGGTCCTGAAGGAGATCGGGGGCCGCGCCCGTCGGCAGATTGAATCGCTGCTCGGCTCGCGCGTGTATCTCGATCTGTGGGTGAAGGTGGCGAAGGACTGGCGCTCCAAGGACGCGATGATCCGGCGGCTCTATTCCTCGTCGTAGAATTCTGTTCCCTCGCGTTGGCGGCTGGCGAGTGGGGCGGCCCTCGCTTCGAGTCGGGCGACTCGGATTAACTCTGCAGGCCTCACGTTCCCTCACGCCCTCGCCTGCCAAACACGACACGATGACTACTACCTTTACCAATCTCTCCGCTGCCTGGTTGCGTTGGTCCGCTCTCTTCACGGCCTGCATTATGGTTGCCGCCCTCCAATCTTCGCTCGGCGACCGCCCCACTCGGCAGCCGCAGTCAGTTAGGCGTTACAAGTATCAGGTGACTAACTCATGTGGGGCGGGGAGGAGACGCGGAGCGACTGGCGTCGAGCTATCGCCACCGTGCGCGACGGCCGCGTGGCGGAGGCGGGACTCCCATCGCGGAGCATCCGGAAAGTGACGGAGACCGCTCAGGTGACATGCGGAGTGTGGGAGGGTGCCGGAGCAGCGTGCCCGGCCTCTGGGCCGGGTGAGCCCAGTCGAGTGTGGCTGGGCGAACCGGAGCGCTACGCCCGGCGGGCGAGACGCCCCCGGAGCGCAGCGGCCCTCCCCCAGCCCCACGCTGTCTATGACTCTCGGAAGGACAGGCGACGATGCGCGGGTTCTTCTGCGATCCCATAGGAGCGACCTCGCTCGGACGTGAACATATAGCTGACATGGCCGCCGCGGGCACCATCTATCTGAGCAGGTTGATCGCGACGCCGATCGTCGACGCCGAGGGGGACCGGCTCGGTCTGCTGGGAGATGTCGCCGTCGATCTCCAGGAGGCGCTGCCGAAAGTCACCGGGGTGTTGATGCGGGGGGACCGCAGCCGCGTGGCGCTGTTCCCTTGGGAAGCCGTCGACGACCTCGGGCCGCCGCAGGTCCGTCTGCGTGTCCCGCGTCGGCAGCTGCAGCCACGGCCTCTGCAGCCCGAGGAGCAGCTGCTGGGAGAAATCCTCGACACCCAGGTGGTCGACATCGACGGACTGAAGGTCGTGCGCGTCAACGACCTGCAGCTGTGGCGGGCCAACGGCGAAGTGCGCCTGGTCGCCGCCGATGTCGGTACCTCCGGCCTGCTGCGCCGTTTGAATCTCGACGCGCCGGCCGGCGCGCTCGCCCGCGTCCTGGGCCGCCCGCTGCCGCATCGTCTGATCCCCTGGAAGATGGTGGCCGCCTTCGGCGGGCCGATGACCCCGATCAAGCTCAGCATTTCCCGGAACCGCCTGCGGGAGATCCATCCGGCCGATCTGGCCGACCTGCTGGAAGACCTGGATCGTGACGAGCGCGTCGAGGTGATGACCGCGCTGGAGCACGAGGACGCCGCCGACACCCTGGCCGAGGCGGAACCCGAGGTCCAGGCGGACGTGATCAAGAGCCTGCCCAGCCACCTCGCCGCGGACATCCTGGAAGAGATGGCGCCCGACGACGCCACCGACGTGCTCACCGACCTGCCGCCGGACCGCGCCCAGGAATTGATCAACCTGATGGAGAGCGAGGAAGCCGCCGACGTCCGCGCCCTGCTGAAGTTTCCGGAGGGGACCGCGGGCAGCGTGATGACAACCGAGTTCATCTCTCTGCCCCAGCGCCTCACCGCCGAACAGACCCTGGAGCGCCTGCGGCGGCTGGCCCCGGTGACCGACGAGGTGTATTACACCTACGTGGTGACCGACGATGGGCACCTGGTCGGGGTGCTCCCCCTGCGCGGGCTCATCGCCGCGCAGCCCGAGCAGCGTCTGGAAGAGATCATGACCCCCGACGTCATCGCCGTGACCGTGGACGACGAGGTGGAAGACGTCGCCACCGCGCTGACGAAGTACGACCTGCTCGCGCTGCCCGTCACCGACGGCGGCCGGCTGGCCGGGGTCGTCACCGTCGACGACGTCATCGACGTCGTGCTCCGCAAAGGCCGCCGGCGCGTGCCGGCGCGGTTCAGGGCCAGGGCGAGGCCCCGTACCAACCGGCGAGGATGAGGCCATCCGCATGCGCACAGTGAGCTCGCCGGTGTGGTACGGGGCGAGGCGGCGGTAATGCAGGGATGGTTCCGGCAGCGCTGGCGCGGGCTGCTGCTGTTTCTCGCCGTGATGGGTCCCGGCATCATCACCGGCAACGTCGACAACGATGCCAACGGGATCGCCACCTATTCCATCGCCGGCGCCCATTTCGGCTACCGTCTCTTGTGGACGTTGGTGGTCTCCACCGTCGCGCTGGCCATCGTGCAGGAGATGGTCGCGCGGATGGGGGCCGTGACCGGGAAAGGGCTGGCCGATCTGATCCGCGAGCGGTTCCGCGTCCGGCTGACCGTGTTTGTCATGGCGGTGCTCGTGCTGGCGAACTGGGCCAACACGATCGGGGACTTCGCGGGTGTCGCCGGGGCGATGGAGATCTTCGGCGTCAGCCGGTACATCGCCGTCCCGCTGGCCGCCGTGCTGGTGTGGCTGCTGGTGGTGCGGGGCAGTTACCGCCTCGTCGAGCGCGTGTTCCTGGCCGCCACGCTCATCTACGTCACCTACGTGATCTCCGCGGTGCTGGCGCGCCCCCCGTGGGGGGAGGTGCTGCGGGCAGTCGTCACCCCGTCGTTTCAGTTTGACCGGTCCTATCTGGCTCTGCTGATCGGCATGGTCGGCACGACCATCGCCCCCTGGATGCAGTTCTACCAGCAGGCGGCCGTCGTCGACAAAGGGATTGGCGTGCAGGACTACCGCTATGCCCGGATCGACACGTTTCTCGGGGTCATTTCCCTCAACGTGGTGGCTTTCTTCATCGTCGTAGCCTGCGGCGCCACCCTCTTCGCGCACGGAGTGACGATCCAGGACGCACGGGATGCCGCCGTCGCGCTCGCTCCCTTTGCCGGCCGGCATGCGGCGGGCCTGTTCGCGGTGGGCCTGCTGAACGCGGGCCTGTTCTCGGTGGCCATCATCCCGCTGTCGACGGCCTATGCGGTGTGCGAGGCGTTCGGCTGGGAGGCGGGCCTGGATCGCAGTCCCCGGGAGGCGCCGGTCTTCGTGGGTCTCTATTCCGCGCTGATCGTGGCATCGGCGGTCGTGATTCTGATCCCGGGAATCCCGCTGATTCCCGTGATGCTGCTGTCCCAGGTCGCCAACGGGATGCTGCTGCCGTTCGTCCTCATCTTCCTCATCCTGCTCACCAACGACCGGAAGATCATGGGCGCGCACCAGAACTCGCCGGTCTTCTCGGCGGCCTCGTGGGTGCTGGTCGGGGCGTTGATCATCGTCAGCGCGCTGCTGATCTGGAGCACGCTGCTCGGCTAATGGCCTTCGACACGCTCAGGCCATCCTGAGAGAGCGGAGCGAACCGAAGGATGCCGGTCTATAAGGCGGAAGCCATCGTCATCCGCCGCCACAACCTGGGCGAAGCCGACCGCGTGGTCACCCTCCTGACTAAGGATCACGGCAAGCTGGGCGTCGTCGCCAAAGGGGCGCGCAAGCCGCGCAGCCGGTTCGCCGGCCGGTTGGAGCTGTTCACGCACCTCCGCGCCCTGCTGGCGGTGGGGCGCACCCTGGACGTGGTCTCGCAGGTCGAGGTCCTCGAGGCGTTCGCCCCGGTGCGGGAAGATCTCACCCGGATGGGATACGCGTCGCTGGTCGCGGAGGTCACGGATCGGGCCACCGCGGAACGGCAGGCCGCACCCGAGCTGTTCGCTCTGCTGCGCCAGACGCTGAATTTGATCCGTGACGACGATCCGGAGCGCGCGGGGTTGTGGTTTCTTGCGCGGGTCCTTGTCCTGACCGGGTACGGCCCGGTGATGGACCGCTGCGTCGTGTGTGGACGGCGCGATCCAGACATGGCGTTCAGTTTCGCGCTGGGCGGTCTGCTCTGCGGCAGCGATCGGCCCAAAGATCCGCAGAGCCTGTCCCTGTCCGCGCCCGCGGCGCACACCCTGACGTTCCTGCTCCGCGCTGCTCCGGATCTGGTGACGAAACTGGCGATGCCACCCACGGTGCGGGGCGAGGTCGGGAACGTGCTGCAGCGCTACGTCGAGTATCGGTTTGACGTGCGGCTGCGCAGCCCCGCGATCATCCAGCGCCTGCGCCGGCCAACGGCCAACGCTGGTATGATATAGTGACGTCAGGAGGTGACCGCAGGTGGAGATCGATTTGGAGCGAGCCCGGCGCGCGCTGCTGCAGCTGGGAACGGCCCTGGAAGATGCCCGTCAGGTCGTGCGCCCCGGCGCGGACGGCTCGGTACGCGTGAAGACCGATGACAAGATCATCGAGCTGCCGTTGTCCTGGGCGATTGCGGGCGCGGTCGCGTTCCTCGTGGCCGCGGTGTTCTCCACCGTGACGGCACCGTCGATCCGCCGGCGCGAGCGGGAGGAAGAGCCGCTCGGAATTGGCTAGATTTCGAATTTCGAATTGACGATTTCGAATTTTCCCGGCATCAGTCAGGGTGGAATTGCAAAGTCCTCCGTCCATGACTGGAGGGCTTTTTCTTCGCACTTCGCAATCGGGTTTCGTGGATGACCTTTCAGGACATCATCTTCGCGCTACAGCGCTATTGGGCCGGGCACGGCTGCGTCATCGAGCAGCCGTACGATGTCGAGGTGGGGGCGGGGACGATGCACCCCGCGACGTTCCTGCGCGCGCTCGGTCCGGAACCGTGGCGGGTGGCCTTCGTGCAGCCGGCCCGCCGGCCGGTGGACGGCCGGTACGGCGCGAACCCCAACCGGCTGTTCAAGCACTATCAGTACCAGGTCATCTTGAAGCCCTCGCCCGACGACGTGCAGGAGCTGTACCTGCGGAGTCTCATCCATCTGGGCATCGACCCCGCGGAGCACGACGTGCGGTTCCTGGAGGACAACTGGGAGGCCCCGACCCTGGGCGCGTGGGGGCTGGGCTGGCAGGTCTTCCTCGACGGTCAGGAGATCACCCAGTTCACCTACTTTCAACAGATGGGTGGCTTCGACGTCAAACCCGTCTCGGCCGAGATCACGTACGGATTGGAGCGCATCGCGATGTTCGCGCAGCGGCAGCCGTCCGTTTTCTCGGTAGAGTGGGCGCCGGGGCTGACCTATGGCGAAGTGCGGCAGCAGGATGAAGTCGAGCAGTCTGAGTATGCGTTCAACCGCGCCGACGTGTCGACGCTGCGGGCGGAGTTCGGCGCGTTTGAGGCCGAAGCGCAGCAACTGCTCGATGGTGGCCTGGTGCTGCCAGCCTACGAGTACGTGCTCAAGTGTTCGCACCTGTTCAACCTACTCGACGCGCGCCGAGCCGTCGGCGTTGGCGAGCGCACGCAGCTGATGGGCCGCTGCCGGACCCTGGCGCGCCGGTGCGCGGAGATCTACCTGCAGCGCCGCGAAGCGCTCGGGTTCCCGCTGCTGGCCGGCTCGCGGCCGAGATAATCCGTGCCGGACCTGCTGCTGGAAATCGGTACCGAGGATCTGCCGCCCGCGGAAATCGCTCCCGTCGTGGATCAGCTGGGCGAGGGGGCGCGGGCTGCGCTGGCCGACTTGCGTCTGGATGCCGACGGCATCCAGACCTACGGTACCCCCCGCCGTCTCGTGCTCTTCGTGGAGGGCGTGGCGGCGAAGCAGCGCCCGGCCGTGCGCGAGGTCCGGGGGCCCGCCGCCGCTGTGGCGTACGACGCCGAGAACCGGCCGACCGTGGCCGCGACGGGTTTCGCTCGCAGCCAGGGTGTCGCCGTGGAGCGCCTGCAGGTTCGCGAGGTCGGGGGCCGCCGCTACGCCGTCGCCGTGTTGGAGGAAGCGGGCCGGCCGGCATCACGCGTGCTGCCCGATGCACTGAAGCAGGTCGTGGACGGGCTGACGTTTCCACGCGCGATGCGATGGGGAAGCGGCGACGTCCGGTTCATCCGTCCCGTGCGCTGGGTCGCCGCGCTGCTGGGCACGCAGGTGCTGCGGATCACCATCGCCGGCGTGACGGCGGGACGCAAGACGTTTGGGCACCGCTTCCTCGCTCCGCGCGGGCGAACGATCGCCCGCGCCGCGGGGTATTTCCCGAACATGAAGGCAGCGCACGTGGTCCTCGTTCCCGACGAACGGCGGGATGCGATCGTGGCCCAGGCCCGCGCCCTGGCGGCAAAGGCCGGCGGCATCCCGCAGCTGGATGCCGCGCTGCTCGACGAGACGGTGATGAGCGTCGAGCACCCGCAGGTCCTGCTCGGTGCGTTCGATACCGAGTTCCTGGTCTTGCCGCCGCCGGTGCTGGTTACGGTGATGGAGCACCACCAGAAGTATTTTCCGGTGATCGGGCCCGATGGGGCGTTGAAGCCGTCGTTCCTGGCGGTGCGCGACGGAGACCGCGCTCATCTCGGCATCGTGCGCGAGGGCCACCAGTGGGTCTTGCGGGCACGCCTGGCCGACGCCCGGTTCTTCTTCGACGAAGACCGCAAGCATCGCCTCGAAGACTTCGCGCCGCGGCTGGAAGGGCTGGTGTTGCTCACGCAGCTGGGCACGATGGCCGGCAAGACGCGCCGCCTGCTGCGCCTCGCGGAGTACGCGTCGGTCGCACTCGTGCTCGACGGGACCACCACCGAGGCGCTGAAGCGGGCCGCGCAGTTGTGCAAGGCAGACCTCGTCACACACATGGTCGGAGAGTTCCCGGAGCTGCAGGGCGTAATCGGAGGTATCTACGCATCGCTCGACGGCGAGCCCAACGCGGTCGCGAGGGCGATCGGCGAGCATTACCTGCCGGCGCGTGCGGGCGATCGAATGCCCTCGACCCAGACGGGAGCGCTGCTGGCGGTGCTGGATCGTACCGACACCCTGGTCGGCGCACTGGCCGCAGGACTCGCGCCGACCGGCTCACAGGACCCATACGCCCTCCGCCGCGTCGGTCAGGGACTGGTCGAAATTGTGCTGGCCCACGGGGTGCCGCTTCCGCTGTCCGGCCTGCTGGAGGCGGCGGCGGCTGGATTTGACGTCTCGAACGATGGGGTCATCGCCGACGCGGTCGAATTCCTGCGCCAGCGGCTGCGCGCGGCGCTGTCGGAACGCGGGATCCGCTACGACGTCGTCGACGCGGCGCTTGCGGTGAGCGCGGACGACGTGCTCGGTGGAGCACGCCGCGCGGAGGCGATCGAGAAGTTCCTCACCGACCCCGCATTCCCCAAGCTCTTCGTCGCCTACGACCGGGCCACGCGCATCCTCGACGGCTCCCCCGCCGGTGCGGTTGATCCGGCGTTGTTCGAGCATGAGGCGGAGCGGACCCTTGCCCTTGCCGTCGGCGCAGCCGCGCCGGTGGTCGCCGCGTCGGCAGAAGCCGGAGATCTTACGGCCGCGCTGCGCGCGCTCGTTCCGCTCGCTGGACCGGTGGACCGGCTGTTCGATGCGGTGCTCGTGATGGCACCCGACCCGCGCGTGCGAGCCAACCGCCAGGCGCTGCTCGGCGAGGTTGTCCGGCTGTTTCGGACCGTCGGAGATTTTTCGAAGATCGTCATGGAAGGGCGGGACTCGGGGACGAAGGGACCGGGGGACTAGGCGAATACATGGAGAAGTCGTGTAGTCCCAAACTCGTGGGTTCGAGGTGAAGTGATGGCCCAGGCAAGGAATCGCAAACCCGTTCCGGCGCGCCGGCGTGCCGCACCGGCGAAAAAGCGAACGACGACCCGTGCGGCGCGGCCGGCGGGCGGCGCGAGAGGAACGGGCAGGTCGGGCAAGTGGACGCTGCTGTTCGAAGAGGGCAACGCGACGATGCGCGAGCTGCTGGGCGGCAAGGGCGCCGGCCTCGCGGAGATGAGCCGCATCGGCCTGCCGGTCCCGCCAGGCTTCACCATCACGACCGAGGCGTGCCTGGAATACTACCGGCGCGACCGGCGCGTGCCCGAGGGGCTGTCCGAGGAGGTCCGCGGCCGCATCGCGACGCTGGAGGAGCGCACCGGCAAGAAGTTCGGCGATCCGAAGAACCCGCTGCTCGTCTCGGTGCGTTCGGGGGCGAAATTCAGCATGCCGGGGATGATGGACACCGTGCTGAACCTCGGGCTGAACAACGCCACCGTCGACGGCCTGGCGCGCGCGACCGGCGACCCGCGGTTCGCATACGACTCGTTCCGCCGCTTCATTCAGATGTTCGGCAACGTCGTGCTCGGTATCAAGCACGAGCATTTCGAGGAGGCCCTGCGGACGTTGAAGCACAGCCGGGGCGTGACCTTGGACACCGATCTGACCGCCGACGATCTCTGGCGGTTGATCGGCGAGTACCGCGCCATCGTCACATCCAAGACGGGCGAGGACTTTCCCGACGAACCCTGGGAGCAGCTGGCGCGGGCGATCGAGGCGGTCTTTGCGTCGTGGAACAATCCCCGTGCGATCACCTATCGCAACTTCAACAAGATTCCCCACGACCTGGGTACCGCCGTCAACGTGCAGGCGATGGTCTTCGGCAACATGGGACAGACGTCGGGGACCGGAGTAGCCTTCACGCGCAATCCGGCAACGGGCGACCACGTGGTGTACGGGGAGTACCTGCTCAACGCGCAGGGTGAGGACGTCGTCGCCGGCATCCGTACGCCCAAGCCGATCACCGACCTGGGCCTGGATCTGCCCGAGGCCTACCGTCAGTTCATGGAGATCTGCACCCTGCTGGAGCGTCACTACCGGGATGTCCAAGACGTCGAGTTCACGATCGAGAATAGACGGCTCTTCCTCCTGCAGACCCGGGCCGGGAAGCGGACCGCTCCGGCCGCGGTGAAGATCGCGGTGGACATGGCGCACGAGGGGCTGATTACGAAGGACGAGGCCCTGCTGCGGGTCGATCCCGCGTCCCTGGAGCAGTTGCTGCATCCACGTCTCGACCCCGGCGCCCACCGGCAGGTCATCGCCACCGGTCTGGCGGCCAGCCCCGGCGCGGCGTCGGGAGCCGTCGTGTTCGATTCGGATGAGGCCGAGCGCCAGGCGGCCGACCGTCACGTCATCCTGGTGCGGCCGGAGACGAATCCCGACGACATCCATGGGCTGGTGGCGGCGCAGGGTGTGCTGACCAGCCGGGGTGGGATGACCAGCCACGCGGCGATCGTCGCCCGCGGCATGGGCAAGCCCGCCGTGGTGGGGGCGGAGACCGTCCGGATCGACGAGGAAGCGGGCGCGTTTCAGGTGGACAGCACGGTCGTGCGGGCCGGTGAGGTCATTACCATCGACGGCTCTACCGGCGAAGTGATCTCCGGTCAGGTCGCCGTGATCGAACCCACGCTCAGCGAGGACATTGAGGAGTTGCTGCGCTGGGCGGATGACGTCCGGACGCTGGGGGTTCGGGCCAACGCCGACTACCCCCGCGACGCCCGGAAGGCCCGCGAGTTCGGCGCGGAGGGCATCGGGCTGTGCCGCACCGAGCACATGTTTATGGAAGAAGAACGCCTGCCGATCATGCGGCAGATGATCATGGCCGCGACCGAGGAAGATCGCCGGGCGGCCCTGGACCGGCTGCTGGAGTTCCAGAAGGACGACTTCAAGGGGTTGTTCCGTGAGATGGGCAGCCGGCCGGTGATCATTCGCCTGCTGGATCCGCCGCTGCACGAGTTCCTGCCCAAATTCGAAGAGCTGCTGGTCGAAGTCACCGCACTGCGCGTGCGCGGCGACGGAGATGAGCTGGCCCGGAAGGAAGCGGTCTTGCGCCGGGTGCAGGCCCTGCGGGAGTTCAATCCGATGCTGGGCCTGCGGGGCTGCCGGCTGGGCATCCTCTACCCGGAGATCAACGAGATGCAGGTGCGCGCCATCTTGGGCGCCGCGGTTGAATTGAAGCGCGATGAAGGCATCGACGTGATCCCCGAGATCATGATCCCACTGATCGGGATCGCCAATGAGCTGCGGGTGGTCAAAGACCAGTTGGAACGGATCGCCAAGGAAGTCGTGGCGTCGGCCGGCGTGCCGGTGCGGTACATGTTCGGCACGATGATTGAGATTCCGCGGGCCTGCCTTGTCGCCGACGAGATCGCGGAGATGGCTGAATTCTTTTCCTATGGGACCAACGATCTCACCCAGACCGTCTTCGGGTTCTCGCGGGACGACGCGCAGGGCAAGTTCCTCCACGTCTACCTGCAGAAAGGGATCCTGCGGGATGATCCCTTCCAGGTCCTCGACCGCGAGGGCGTGGGGAAGATGATGCAGATGGGATCCGAACTGGGCAAGAAGGCCCGTCCCGATCTCGAGGTGGGGATCTGCGGCGAGCACGGCGGGGATCCGAGCTCGGTCGAGTTCTGCCACCAGATCGGGCTGGACTACGTATCGTGCTCGCCGTTCCGCGTGCCGATCGCGCGGCTGGCGGCGGCGCAGGCGCGGCTGAAGGAGAAGATCACGACGGCCCGCGACGTCTGATTGCCGGGCCCGACGATGACGCCCAGAGAGGAGATCGAGCGGCAGGAGGCGGAGTGGCTCAGCCCGCGTGCGGTGCGGGCGGCGGAGTCGAAGGGCCGCGAGGTCGCGGAAACCGACGATCCGCTGCGGACCTGCTTCCAACGCGATCGCGACCGCGTCATCCACAGCAAGGCCTTCCGGCGGCTGAAGCACAAGACCCAGGTCTTTCTGGCGCCGGAGGGAGATCACTATCGCACCAGATTGACTCACACCCTGGAAGTGGCGCAGGTGGCCCGCACGGCGGCGCGGGCGCTGCGGCTGAATGAAGACCTCACCGAGGCGATCGTGCTGGCGCACGATCTCGGCCATCCCCCCTTCGGTCACGCCGGTGAAGACGCGCTGGACGAGGTGCTGCGCGATCTCGGCGGGTTCAAGCACTACGAGCAGAGCCTGCGCGTGGTCGAGCTCCTGGAAATCCGCCGGCGGTCTGACGGCTCCGAGGTCCGCGGGCTGAACCTGACCTGGGAAGTCCGCGACGGCATCGGCAGTCATTCCAAAGGACTGCGCAACCTGGAAGCGGCCACCGAGGACGGCGAGGGCCTGCCCTCGTCACTGGAAGGGCAAATTGCGCGGCTGGCGGACCGCATTGCCTACGTGCACCACGATACCGATGATGCGGCGCGCGCCGGGCTGATTACCGAGGACGACGTGCCCGCCGACGTCCGCGCCGTGCTCGGCCGCACGCGAGAAGCATGGATCGGCGTGATGGTGGCCGACCTGGTCGCGGCCAGCCGGGACCGCGGGGTGGTGGCCCTGTCCGACCCGGTGCGCGGGGCGCTGAACGTGTTGAAGGATTTCCTCGCCGAGCGCGTCTACCACGGACCGGCCGCGCGCAATGAAGTGCGCAAGGCGCAGCGGATGATCAAGCAGCTGTACGCGTATTTTCGGGAACATCCTGATGAGGTGTCCCCCGAATACCGGGCCTTGACCGCCCGCGGCGAGAGCGAGGCCCGCATCGTCGGCGACTTTCTGGCGGGGATGACCGATCGGTACGCCATCCGCGCGGCGGAGACCCTGCTGATTCCACGCACCTGGGCCTTCTAGAACACGTTCGGGATAAAGGGATACAGGGATAAGGGGATAAGGTAAGGCCAACGGATTCCGCGGAGGTACTGTTGTGGCACGATCCCGCAAGATTCCCGCTCAGCCGCTCAATGTCATCGTCCAGGGCAAGCACATCGTCGTCACGCCGTCGCTGAAGGAGTATGCTGAGGAGAAAGTCGGCAGGATCGCGCGGTACTTTGACCATGTGCAGGAGGCGCAGGTCGTCCTGAGCGTGGCCCGTATGGATTCTCTCGGCAAAGCGCAGGTGGTGGAAGTCACCGTGTGGGGCGACGGGATGGTCCTGCGCGGGAAGCACGCGTCCGAGGACATGTATGCGTCGATCGACGGCGTGTCCGAGAAGCTGCGCAAGCAGGTCGGGAAGTTCCGCAGCAAACTCATCGAGAGGCGGCGGCTCGAGGAATCGCGCAAGAAGGACCAGATGGTTGCGTACGCGGAAGCGGCCCTGCGTGCCACGGCCCCCGGGGAGCCGCGCATCATGCGGGTGAAGCGGTTCGCGATGAAGCCGATGAGCCCCGAGGAAGCGGCCATCCAGATGGAACTGCTGGGACACGACTTCTTTGTGTTCCGCAACACGCAGTCGCAGGAAGTGAACGTGTTGTACAAACGGGGTTCGGGCGATTACGGACTGATCGAACCGGAATCTTGAAGGTAGTTGAGGGGGTTCAAGGATTGGGCAAGGCAGGCAACGGCGCAAATCTCGTGCAGGCGGCGGAGGCCGTCGTCCGGCGGCTGCACGGGGTGCAGGCCGTGCGCATCGAAACCGACCAGGCCGGGGGGATCCAGTTCATCCACGTCCTCGGGGGGCCCGACCGCAGCCCGCGTGTCATTGCCAGCGACATCGTATCCGCCCTCGCCGCCGACCTCGGCGTCGAGCTGGAGCCGCGCCAGGTCCGGGTCGCCGCGCAGCAGCGCGCGGCCGACGACGTGCTGTCTCCCCAAAGCCGGCTGAAGTTTGTGGGGCTGGCCGTCTCAGTGATGCGCACGACCGCCGAGGTCAAGGTCCATCTCGAAAGCCAGGGTCTGGTGTACGAAGGGATTGCCACCGGCGCCTACGCGAACCGCAACCGTCTCGAGCTGGTGGCCGAGGCGACGCTGCGCGCGGTGGAAGTCTTCCTGCGCGCCGAGGGTATGTTTGCCCTCGAGGGGGTGCGCGTGGTCCAGATTGGCACGCACGAGGTCGCTGTTGCCGTCGTGACGCTGGCCGGCCGCGACGAAGAGACGCTGACCGGGTCCTGCCCGGTTCGCGACGACCCGCGCGAGGCGGTCGTCCGTGCCGTCCTCGATACGCTGAACCGCCCGGTTTCCTGGATCGCCGGTACTTAGGAAGTAATCTCTCAAATTTCTCCCGCTCGCTCGATTCACCCATCGAATCGTGTCTGAATTCAACTAGCTTTACACGGTTGAGTCAGAATCCATAGGAACCAAACGTCATGCGTGAGCGGTAGTTGGCGAGGGGTCTAGTCTTCACTCTGAGACTTGGGGGGCCAGGAGTCAGATCTTGGACACGACATAGCTACCGCCTCCCCTGGCGTCGGCAGAGGACGCTGACGCAACTCCTGCCGCTGTTTGTCGCAAATTTGTGGGACCGAACACAACTCGCCGCGCGGCGAGTTGTCTGAACCTGCCTCGATTAGCTCAGTTGGGCTATTGACAGATTCTAAACCTGCTACTCGAGAGCCGAAGTCACGTTCTCTAGAAGAA
>DASXUC010000066.1:0-4684 GCA_036505015.1 bacterium
GGTCGGCGACGTCGCGATCGGCGGTCGCGTGGATGGGCTGCATCGACGCGATCACCCCCAGCCGCGCCAGACGCGTCAGGTCGGTAGGATCCAGGACCTGCACGTGCTCGATGCGATGGCGGGCGCCCAGCTGCGCCGACGGCGCGGCGTGCTGTTCGTAGGCGTCGAGCACCCATCGGTTGGCGCGGTCGCCGATGGCATGGATCGCGCACCAGAACCCGCCGGCCACCGCGCGGCCGACCAGCTCGACCAATTCGTCCCGCGAGTGGATGGCGACTCCCTGGTTCTGCGGCTGACCTTCGAACGGCGCGAGCATGTTGGCGGTCTGCGACCCCAGCGTGCCGTCGGAGAAGATCTTGACCGGCCCGACGCGAAGCCAGTCGTTCCCGAACCCGGACCGCAGACCGGACTCGATCGCGGCGGGCAGTCCGGCTTCGGGAATCGCGTTCCAGATCCGCAGGCGCAGCTCCCCGCGGGCGGCCAGGCGCTGAAACGCGGCAAACACTTCAGGTCCTTCGAAGTCGTGCACGCCGACGATGCCGTAGGAGTGGAGCAACGCGACCGCGTCGCGGATGCCGTCTTCGACGTCCAGCGGACCGGCCGGTGGAATCACGCGCGTAATCACGTCCCGTGCTTCTTCCTTCAGCAGACCGCTGGGCTCCCCCGAAGCGCTGCGGTCGATGACGCCGCCCGGAGGGTCGGTGGTCTGCGCTTCGACGCCGGCAAGCGTCAGCGCGGCGGAGTTGACCCAGAGGAGGTGGCCGTCCTTACTGGTCAGCGCGACGGGGGCGTCGGCGACGGCCGCGTCGAGATCGAACTTCGTGGGGAAACGGCCCTCCGGCCAGAGGTTCTTGTCCCACCCGCGGCCGAGAATCCAGTCACCCCGTCGGGGCCGGCCCGCGGCAGCGGCAACACGTGCAACCGCGTCGGCCAGGGATGTCGCCTCGCGCAGCTCGACCCGGCGTAGCGCGATGCCGAGCGACGCGAGGTGGAGGTGGCTGTCGACAAATCCCGGGAGGATCGTGCGTGCCCCGAAATCGACCCGGTCAAAGCTGGAGAACTCGTCGTTGAGATCTGCGGTCCGCCCTCTGGCCACGACGGTGCCGTCCGCGACGGCCAGCGCTTCGACAACCGAGGGGCTTGGGTCGAGCGTATAGATGCGGCCGGCCGTGAAGAGTGTGCCCTTCACCACGCAGCTCTATCCGTAATGCGCGCGTAGAGATACGCCCGGACGCGCTTGTAGACGAAGAAGGTCGCCACAGAACTGATGGCGCCCTTCAGCAGATTAAACGGCAGGAGTGCCGGAAGGACCAGGGCGATGACCTGCGGGCGCGGTATGCCAAAGAAGACCGGCGTCAATGCGATGTTGGCGACGATCATGACGCCGGACATCGCCAGCACGCCGACGATCAGGGATTTGATCGCGCCGGCTTTCGTGCGCTCGAACAGATAGTACGCTCCGGCCACTCCGGCCAGGGTGACGCCGGCGAGAAAATTCATGAAGATCCCAAATGGCCCGCCCAAGGGGGCCGAGCGGAACACGCCGATCAGCACAGCCTTGATGGCTTCCACCGCCACTCCGTATAGGGGGCCAAGCGCAAACGCCGCGATCAACGCGGGGACCTCGCTCGGATCGTACTTCAGATACGGCGGAAACCCCGGCAGTGGAAATTCGAAGTACATCAACGCGAAGGCGACCGCGCCGAGGAGTGCGACCTGCGTGAGCCGTCTCATCCTGCCCCCTCCACTCAGATACGCACAACGGGGCAGGAAGCACCGCCAAGAAAGGACCTTCTCCCATCCGGACTTTACCGTCGGCCCCGGAATCTCACCGGATCCACCGCCGCAAGCGACGGGTAGCGGGCTCTACCGCCGGTCGGGAATTGGCTTAGTGCCGCACCCTGCCCCGAAGGTCGTCTGTTGTCAGCTCAATGGTAGCAGAGAATGGGCTGTCGGCGTCAGTCCTTCTCCTTTTTCCTGCAGGTGATTTTGAAAGCGGTGGTATGGTCGCCGAGCGAATCGCGCCATGCCTCTCCCATGTCGATTTCCAAGGTAGTCCTGGTGGTGTGTGATGCCACCACGGGTGAAGTCAGCATCGCGACCAGCGCGATGAGCAGAAACGACGTCCAGGTACGCATACGCGGTTCTCGGTCGGTTCTGTCTGAGATTTCGCATTTCCTGCGGCTTTGGATCGATCTAGGCGTGTGAGCCTAGCCGGCCGACCAGGAGGAGGACAGCCAGGGCGGCGACAGTGAGGATGGCCACCAGGACGCCGGCGAGATCGTATGATCCGGCCTGCACCGCGTCATAGATGGCCAGCGGCATCGTCTGCGTCCGCCCGGGGATGTTGCCCGCAACCATCAGCGTGGCCCCGAACTCGCCCAGCGCGCGGGCGAAGGCCAGGGCGACTCCCGCGGCGATGCCGCGCCGGCCCAGCGGCAGCAGCACCATGACGAACTGCTGGACGCGACTGGCTCCATCGATGCGCGCAGCCTCCCGAACGGACACGTCCACCTCCTCAAATGCCGTCCGGGCCGTGCGGATCACGTACGGGATGGCGGGGACGAGGGCGGCAATGACCGCTCCCTGCCACGTGAAGACCAACGTGATCCCGGTCGTGCGCTCGATGAAACTCCCGATCGCGGTTTGTCGGCCCAACGTGGCCAGCAGGTAGAATCCCAACACCGTCGGCGGCAGGATCAGGGGCAGCGTGGCGACGGACTCGACGAAGTTCCGCCCGCGCCAGCGTCCTTCCGAGAGCGCGTACCCGATCGCCGTTCCAATCACTGCGGCCAGGATCGTGGCCAGACCGGCCACGCGCAGGGACAGCCAGAGAGGAAACCAGTCGATCGGTGTGGGCGTCACAAGGATTCGCCTGCCAACGCAAACCCGTACCGGCGCAGGATCTCACGGCCCTCCGTGCTGTTCACGAAGCCGAGAAATGCGCGGGCGAGAGGCGCCTGGCGCGACCGTGTGGTCACGCCGACCGCCTGTCGGATGGGGCGATGTAGAGAGGAAGGAATCAGCCAATATCGCCCGGTGTTCTTCACCGCGGGAACAATGGCCAGCGACAAGGCAATAATCCCCGCGTCCGCATTGCCGGTTTGTACAAACTGCAGGGTCTGGCTGATGTTCTCGCCAAGGACGAGCTTCGCGCTCACCCGATCGTAGACACCCGCGCTCTTGAGTGCCTGCTCGGCCGCGAGGCCATAGGGGGCATGGACGGGGTTCGCGATCGCGACAAACCGAACGGCCTGCGCCGTTAGCACGCCTAAGCCTTGGGCGGGATCGATCGCGGACGCCGACCGCACCCAGAGCACGATGCGCCCGATTGCGTACAGCCGGATCGAATCCCGCCGGATCGCGCCACGATCGGCCAACGTGCGGACGAATGCTTCGTTGGCCGAGAAGAATACGTCGAAGGGCGCCCCCTGGGCAATTTGCGCGGCCAACTGCCCGGATGACCCGAGGGTGAGCCGGACCCGCGCCGGGTGCACGCGTTCAAACCGAGCTTTCAGCTCGGTCAGCGCAAACCTGAGGTCGGACGCCGCGGCCACCTGAAGATCCGCGGTGCCTGTCACCGCGGACTCCGCAGTGCCTGTCACCACACAGACCGCGAGCAGAACCGCCGCGAGGGCAGCCACCCGGCGCACGGCTATGCCCGCCCGATCATGACGTCGGTCGCCTTGATGACCGCCGTCGCCTCGTCCCCTACCTTGAGCCCTAGCCGCTCCACCGATGCACGGGTGATGATCGATACTAACTCGTGCCCGCCGATCTCGATGCGGACCTCCGCCATGACCCCGTCGACGGAGATGGCCGCAATGCGCCCCTTGAGCTGATTGCGGCCGCTGAGTTGGGCCGCCGACGGGACCGCTGTGTTCCCGGCCCCTCGGAGCCGGGCGAGCAGAGCTGATCGAGGGAACAGCCACTTGCGTCCGGCCCGCACCGCGGGCAATTTTCCAGCGCGAGCCAGCGCTTGCACCCGTTTTGCATGGAAATGAAGGAGAGCCGCAGCCTGTTGGACCGTCAAATAGTCTTCCATATGTTCCCTTATTGTACTACATAGTACCTCGCCAGCGCCCTTTCGGCGGCCCGCCCAGGGGGTCCCTGGCTTCTCGCCGAAAACGGTACCGGGTACCCTTCTTCGGGGGAAAGTGTACCGGGTACAGAACTGGCGCAGAACTCGTACTCGCTACGGAAATGGCCCGCGAAATGTACCTGGTACCGAGGTGCAGAGCTGAAACGCGTTCTGTTCGTCTGACGCGGGAACAGCATGCGCTCTCAGATGGCGGAGGCCTTCTTCAACGCGGTGGCCCCGCCGGGGTGGCGCGCGGGCTCCGCGGGGACGGCGCCGGCATACCAGATCATGCCGCAGACCTATGAGGTCATGCGGGAATTGGGCTTTGACCTGCAGGGGCAGTATCCGAAATCGCTCGACGAGGCGCTGACGCCCGAGGTGGCGCTGGTCATCGGGTTGTGCGCCGAGGAAGCCTGCCCGGTCGTCCCGGGCGTCCCCAACGAGCATTGGCCGCTGCCGGACCCCGTCGGGCGGGATCTGAAGTTTGTCCGCGGGATCCGGGACGATCTGCGGATCCGTGTCGCCGATCTCGTGCGACGGCTCCCGGACTAGACGTTGAGCTCGCGCATCTCTCCGGTCACGAGGTAGATCACCCGCTCGGCG
>DASXUC010000067.1:0-4538 GCA_036505015.1 bacterium
CGGCCCCGGCGTCTCCGCCGCCGGATTTGCCGCCGGTCCCGCTGCCGCCCCCGCCGCTGCCGGAGGCTCCGGCCCCGCCGGAGTCGGCCCCGGCTCCGGCTGCCGAGGGAGCGCCGTTCAAACTGACCGGCGTCGTCATCGGATCGGTGAGGCGGGCTGTACTAGAGGCCAAGGAAACCGCGTACATCGTGAAGGAAGGAGACACGGTCGAGGGATGGACCGTGCTCCGGATCGAGGCGCGGCGGGTGGTGCTGCGCGGCCCGGGCGGAGAAGCGGTCACGCTGGAACTGGAATCCGGTTCGTCTCCGGCACCGTCACCCTGACCGAAAATATGATGTAATGGAGAGTCCATGATCCGGTTCATGAAGCGCTGGCTTCTCGAAATTGGTGCCGCGGTCGCCGCGATCCTGGGCCTCTTCCTGCTGTTCGAGCAGTCCGACATCAGCGAAACGTTCTGGCAGCGCCTCGCCGACCTCTGGATCTGGCTCGGCCGGCAGATCACGCAGATCGTCGGTGCGATCCGGCTGGTGAGCATCTCGGACGTGCTGGGCTTGGGTCTCATTCTCCTGGCCATCGTGCTCCTGGTGAAGCGCGTTGGTCAAAAGATCCAGGAATCCCCCCAATGGTCGGCGAGAGCGTGTCCCGAGTGCGGCCACGCGCTGCGCAGGGCAAGGCGCCGTCCGTTCGACGTGCTGGCCTGGTTCCTGCCCCTGCGGCGGTTTCACTGTCGGAACTGCGGATGGGCGGGCCTGCGGGCCAAGCCCGCCGCCCACGAAGAATTCGCAGAACCGATCGCCAGTCGCGAGTCCCGGTGAGGAGGCTCCGAATGGATCCCGCGGACGAGGCGAAGCGCCTAGCGGTCCCCCAGCCCGTCGGCGTGGTCGGCCTGGGATACGTTGGGCTGCAGCTGGCGGTCGCGTTTGGCGGGCACATCCCCACGCTGGGGTTCGACATCGACACACGCCGCGTCCACGCTCTCAGCGAGGGAGTCGATCGGTCCGGGGAGGTGGACGCCGCGACGCTGCGCTCGGCCGGGTCGCTTACCCTGACGTCCGACCCCGCCGACCTGCGCGGGATGGCCGTCTATATCGTCGCCGTCCCGACACCGGTCGACGCCGCCCGGCAGCCGGACCTGCGGCCGCTGATCGGGGCCAGCGAGATTGTGGGGCAGGCGCTGGAAGCACGGCGCCCCGGGGCCGGCGAGCCGCCGATCGTGGTTTTCGAGTCGACGGTCTATCCGGGGTGCACGGAAGAGGTATGCGTGCCGGTACTCGAGCGTGCATCGGGCTTGACGGCGGGCCGGGATTTCAAAGTCGGGTACTCACCCGAACGCATCAATCCGGGTGACATCGAGCACACGCTGAACCGGATCGTCAAGGTCGTGGCCGGACAGGATGAGCCCACCACTGCGGCCCTGGCACGACTCTATCGCCTGGTCGTGCATGCGGGCGTGTACGAGGCGCCAAACATCCGGACGGCCGAGGCGGCCAAGGTCATCGAGAACGTGCAGCGCGATCTGAACATCGCGCTGATGAACGAGTTGTCCCTGCTCTTTCACCGCCTGGGGCTCGACACGCACGAAGTCCTGGCGGCCGCCCGCACCAAGTGGAATTTTCTCCCGTTTGAACCCGGGCTGGTCGGCGGGCACTGCATCCCCGTCGATCCGTACTACCTGACCCACAAAGCGCAGGAGGTCGGCTACATTCCCGACGTCATCCTGGCCGGCCGGCGGACGAATGACTCGATGGGATCGTACATCGCGCGCGAGACCGTCCGCCTGTTGATCCGGGCCGGGCGGGTCGTCCGCGGCGCCAGCGTCCTGATCCTGGGACTGACGTTCAAAGAGAACGTCAAAGACACCCGCAACACGCGGGTGGTCGACATCGCCGAGGAGTTGGCGGCCCACGACATCGCCGTGACCGTCTACGACCCGCTCGTCGGCGGCGACGACGTGCCGCATCTGAACTTCCAGCGTTCCGATGATCCCTTCGCCGGCTCTGAACGCTATGATGCCGTCATCCTCGCCGTGCCCCATGCCGCGTTCCGCGAACGGCCGGCGGGCGAGTTTGCCGGGCTGCTGCGCAGTGACGGCGGCCCCGGCGTCTTCGTCGACGTCAGAGGCGCCGTGCCCGAGATCGCGGACGGCAACGTCCTCTACTGGCGCCTGTGAGCATTCCAGGAAGAACGCATCCTGACGCAGAATCTGTGGCCGCGCCGGGTGCGGTGGCTCGTGATAGAATCGTTGAGGTGAAATGAATGCTTGGGCAACGCTTGATCGTTCTGCTGCTGATCTGCGTGCTGGCGACCGCCGCGGTGCCCGCCGCTGCGCAGCAGCCATATCTGCTCGGGCCCGGTGACGTGATCGAGGTCAGCGTGTTCGGCTATCCGGATCTCACCCGACTCGTCCCGATCATGCCCGACGGCAAAGTGAGCCTGCCGCTGGTCGGCACGGTCACCGCCGAGGGCCTCACCGTCGATCAGTTCACCGCCGTCCTCACCCGCGCCTATGCCGCCTACATCCGCAACCCGCAGGTCAGCGTCAGCGTGCGGGAGTTCCGGAAAGTCAGCGTGTCGATTCTGGGCCAGGTCGCGCGGCCCGGCACCTACGCCCTGACGCCCGGCGCCCGCATATTGGATCTGATCTCCGCGGCGGGTGGGGTCACGGACGTGGCCGATCTCAGAGAAGCGCACCTGGTGCGGCCCGGACAGCCGCCGCAGGTCGTGGATCTCCAGAAAGTCCTCGCCGGCGATCCGGCGGCGAACTTCGCGCTCGCCGGCGGCGAGACGCTCGTGGTGCGCGAAGACCTGTTCAACCTCGTCAACATCGTCGGCGAAGTCGTCCGTCCCGGCCAGTACCGCCTGCGCGGTGAGATGCGGGTGCTCGACGTGCTGCTGCTGGCCGGTGGGTTGAAGGACACAGCCTCGCTCAACCAGTCCACACTGGTCCGGCGGTCCGGCGAACGAGAACCGCTGCGGCTGGATCGGCTGCTGCTGCGGCAGGAGATGGAACAGAACGTCGTCATCCGGCCGGGCGACACGCTGATCATCCCGCTGGAAACCAACAACAAGTTCTTCGTGCTGGGCGACGTGCGGAGCCCCGGGCAGTTCGTGATTCGCGGCGCCGTGACCCTGCTGGAAGCCGTGGCGATGGCAGGTGGGCCGATCCCGCGCGCGTTCGGCACGGCCCGCCGGGTGTACCTGGTGCGCCGCACCGGCACGTTAGACCGGCCCCCGGCCGGCGTCACCGTCGAGAAGCTCGACGGCGGGGGGGTTCTCCTCGCGATCGAGATTGGCGACATCCAGCGGGGCTCCCCGGCGGGCGCCATCTCGGTCCAGCCTGGCGACGTCATCGTGATTCCGGAGAGCGGGCTGAGTTCGATTGCACAGATCTTGAGCATTCTGGCGGGCATACGGAACGTCACGGCACCTTAGAGGGGGCAGGCTGAGCGATGGATTCCCAAACACTGGCGCATGAGAACCTCCCGCAGCCGACGATGCGGGACTACATTGACGTCCTGCTCCGCCGGTGGTGGCTGATCGCCGCCGCCGCAGGCGGGGGACTGCTGATCGCGGCGCTGATCAGCGCCACATCCCCTCCGGTGTATCAGGCATCTGCGCGCCTCGTCGTCGACCGGTCTGGGCAGAACCTGCTGGTTACGGATTTCACCGGCCTCACCCAGACGACGATCGTCGACACCCTCGCGGAGATCATCAAAAGCCGGGCGGTGGCCGACCTCGCCCTGAAACACCTGCCGGCGACCGACCGCCCGAACCGGACCCGGACTGAACTGCGCCGGGGTCTCGAAGTCCAACGCATCCGCGGCACCGACGTGATCGTGATCACCACCAACGGCGGGAGCGCCGAGGAAGCCGCACAGAATGCGAATGCCATCGCCCGCGGATTCGTGGATTGGGACCTGCAGCAGCGCCGATCCCAGGCATCCGCCGGCGCGCAGTTCATCGAAGCCCAGCAGGCCAAAGTGGGTCAGCAGCTGCGCGAGGCGGAAAACGCCCTGGCCGCCTACAAGGTGACCGGCGGTCAGGTCGCCCTGTCGCAACAGACGACCCTCGCCGTCGAGAAGGTGGCCGAATTCGAGGCGCAGCGGCGCGTGGCGGTGGCGGAACGGCAGGCCGTGGAAGCGAGCCTGCGCCAGGCGCGTGGAACGTTGACCCGCCAGTCGCTGCAGGTCGTCGGCGGTATGTCCGTGTCCGAAGATCCGGTGGTGGGCCAGCTGCGCGCCCAGCTGGCGCAGCTGGAGATCCAACTGGCGGGGCTGCGCGAGCAGTTCACCGACCGCCACCCCCAGATCGTCGCCGTGAAAGCCCAGATCGAACAGGTGAAGGCGCGGCTGCGCTCGCAGGCGGCGCAGCGGATCACGACTCAGACCATCACGTCCAACCCGCTGCGGGACTCGCTGACCAACCAGGTGATTTCGCTGGAGGTGCAGCGCGAGGCCCTTGCGGCGCGGGAGAATGCGTACGCGCGCATCGTCGACCGGTACTTGCTGGACGCAAAGTCGCTGCCGCCGAAGGAAGTG
>DASXUC010000068.1:0-3183 GCA_036505015.1 bacterium
TACATCACCGATGCCGGCAACAACCGCATCGTGCGGATCAACGACATGACCGGCGCGGGCTGGACGGTGTTCGGGGCGTCAGGAAGCGGACCTAACCAGTTCAACACGCCCGTTGGCATCTACGTCGACGCGTCGGGTCAGATCTACGTCGCGGACTCCGGCAACCATCGCATCGTCCGGTTCAACGACATGACCGGGACGGGCTGGACTGTGCTGGAGGGCGCAGGCCGGCAGCGCTTCGAGCAGCCGGTCGGCATCGTGCTGGGAGGTGGCCGCATCTACGTCACCGACGCCGCCGGCCGGGTCATCCGTATCAATGACATGACCGGGGCAGGCTGGACGACGTATGGGACTCCACCGGAGCCGGTGGGCAGCGCTCGGCCGGGACAGTTCGAGACCCCGTACGGGCTGTTCTTCGATGCCGGGCGGATCTACATCGGCGACGCCACGCTCAACCGGATCGCGCGGATCAATGATTTCTCAGGTTCCGGTTGGGTGGAGATCGGTCTCCCAGGCACGACCGGCAGCCTGCCCGGGCAGTTCGCGCGGCCCCTGGGAATTTTCGTAGACACGGAGGGTCGGATTTACGTGGCCGATGCCGCCAGCGGCCGCATCGTCCGAGTCAACGACATGACCGGCGCAGGCTGGATCGCCTTCGGGAGCCGCGGTAACCGCGAGGGGCAGTTCCTCAGCCCGTCGTCGGTGTTCGTGTCCTCGACCGGGCGCATCTATGTCGTCGACTTGGGCAACAACCGGATCGTCCGCATCAACGACATGACCGGCGCGGGCTGGATAGCATTCGGAGCGACCGGCGCCGACAAGAACCAGTTCGCCGTCCCGCGCAGCGTGTTCGTCCGCTAGCCGAAGGCTTACTTTCCTTCGAAATCGGGTCCACCTTAGAAAGCAACCGCGAGGCGATCCAGCCCGCGCAGTACCATCGTTTGGCGGCGGACGACAGGTTCGGGCGTCAAATGGAGTTGGGGGAACCGCTCGAGCAGGGCGCTTAACGTCACCTGCATCTCCAACCGCGCCAGTGGTGCACCCAGGCAGAAGTGGATACCGTGGCCGAAGGCGAGGTGGCGTTTTTCTTCGCGCGTGATGAGCAGACGGTCCGGATCAGAAAACTGCGCCGGATCGCGATTGGCGGCCCCCAGCAAGACGATGAGCTGGTCCCCGGGCCGGATGTGCTTGCCGTCCAAGTCCAACGGCTCGGTAGCAATACGGACGGTCAGCTGCACGGGGCTGTCGAAGCGAAGCAGTTCTTCGACGGCGGCTGGGATCAACGTGCGGTCCTCCCGCAGTAGCCGCCACTGGTCCTGGTACCGGAGCAGCGCGAGCAGGCCGTTCCCGATCAGGTTCGTCGTCGTCTCATGGCCGGCGACAAGCAGGAGCCGGACCGCCGAGAAGGCTTCTTCTTCGGTCAGCCGGTCGCCCGCTTCCTCCGCCTGCATCAACGCACTGATCAGGTCATCGCGGGGCTCGCGCCGGCGCTGCGCAAAGATCCGAGACAGGTATGCCCGCAACGCCTCGTTGGCCAGCAGTACCTCTGACTGCAGGTCCTTGGGGACGAAGGGTTCGAGCGTCGCCGCGAGCGCATCCGACCATTTCTTGAACAACTCGCGATCGTCCACCGGGATGCCCAGGAGCTCGGCGATCACGATGACCGGAAGGGGATAGGCCAGGACGCGAACCACGTCCATGGTCCCGGCGCGCTCCACATCGTCCAGGAGTCCGTGGACGATCCGCGTGATCCTGGGCCGCAGCGCTTCGACCGCCCGCGGCGTGAATGCCTTGCTGACGAGCATGCGCAGCCGCGTGTGGTCCGGGGGATCGACGAACAGCATCGACCGGCCCGCCGGCGGGTCGGGAGGCGACTTCTGCTTCGCGGCCCACTCTTTGTGGGCCGTCGAATTGGTCCGGTCGGCAGAGAAACGCCCGTCGCGGAGGATCCCCTGGACGTCCCGGTACCGCGTGATCACCCACGCCTGTGCGGGTAGGCTCCAATGGACCGGATCGCGCGCGCGCAACCGGTGATAGGTCGGATAGGGATCGGCGCGCAGGGCAGGGGAGAGCAGGTTGTACGCGACGCCGCTGGTTAGGCGTTCCCGGAACAGGAGGTATTGGATGCCCGCACGCCGGGCGAGAGCGGCGACGGCCGGATGCATGGTGGTGCCTGCCTTCGATCATGGGGGGTTGCGGCCCTGCCCGCGTCAAAGTGAGCACCATGCAGGTCGCTCCCGAAGCCGCCACTGAGCTCGCGCGGCGGCGGACGTGGGCCGAAGTCGATCTGGACGCCATCGGCCATAACATCCGCGCGATTCGCGCGCTCCTGCCCGAGACAAACCGGTTCATGGCCGTGGTCAAGGCCGACGGTTACGGGCACGGCATGGTGCAGGTTGCCAGAGCAGCCGTCGAGGCGGGAGCCGAATGGCTGGGCGTGGCGACGCTCGAGGAAGGGCTGGCGCTTCGCGTGGCCGGGTTCCGCGAGCCGGTGCTCATCCTCGGTGCGCTATCTGCCGACGACCTGATTGCCGTCCTGCTGCCTCGTCCGCCGCTGAGCGTGACGATTGCGTCGCCGGAGATGTGGCAGGCGCTGCTCGCCCTCCAGCCCCCGGGCCTGCGGGCGCACCTCAAGGTAGACACCGGGATGACCCGGCTGGGCATCGTCCCCGAAGAAGTGCCGGCGATCCTCGACGTGCTTGAGCGGTTAGGCGGCAAGATCCAACTGGAGGGGTGCTACACGCATCTCGCCGCTGCGGATGACCCCGATTCGCCCATGACGCTGGAGCAGTTGGCGGTCTTCGCGCCGGTTGCTGAAGCAGTGCGAAAGCGGTTTCCGAAGGCACTGCTACACACGGCCAGCAGCGCCGGCGCGATCGCCTGGGATCCGTCCCATTACGACCTGGTCAGAGTTGGACTATCCATGTACGGCATCTATCCTGCGCCTCACACGCGTGTGTTTCTGGATGAGCCGTTGAAGCCGGCGATGCGCTTCCTCAGCCGCGTGGTGCGGACCCTGGCGGTGCCCGCCGGGACACCCGTAAGTTACGGCGCGACGTATCGGACTCACGCCCCCACCACCATCGCGACGGTCGCCTGCGGCTATGCCGATGGCTATCCGCGCCAGGCCGGCGGGCGAGGCGAGGTGGTGATCGGCGGCCGGCGCTTTCCGATAGTGGGCCG
>DASXUC010000069.1:0-3123 GCA_036505015.1 bacterium
CCGCACCTCCGTCAGAATCTCGTTGAACCGCACCACGTGCGACTGCAGCCGCCCGTCCACCATCAGGTCCCCCGGCACCAGCTGCTCCACCGTCAGCGTCTTGGGCCCGAACGGCGTCGCCAACGTGGCCGTGGCGTCAAAAGGAATCAGCGCCGTCGCGATATCCCCCGGATAGACCGCGTAGCAGAGCCGCCCGCCCATCGCCGAGTGGTAGTAGCTGTTGTCCCCAATCGCCCCGTAGCAGATGTAGCCCCCGTTGCGGTAGCACGCATACCCGCCCCGCAGATACTGGCACCACACCTCCTGCAGCAGGTCCCCGCCCACCGTCGACGCATTCCGCAGCTCCGGCGACGAGATCTTCGCCACCGCCGCCGGCAGCATTGGATACTTCTGCTTCAGCAGCGCCGAGTCGGCCACCTCCGCCAGCTTCGTCAGCGCGCCAATCCGCACGCCGCCGTCCGCGTCCTCCTTGATGTAGCGCAGATTGTCGATCTTCTTGACGTCCACCAGGTGGGTCGGCGCCGACTGCAGCCGGTTCTTCAGCCGGATCAGCAGGTCCGTGCCGCCCGCATACACGCCGGCCTCCGTCCCGTGGAGCGACAGGATCTTGATCGCCTCCTCCACCGTGGTCGGTTTGTAAATCGCAATCGGCTTCATGCGGTTCTCCCTTGCGCGCGCAGCGCCTTCAGGCCGGCCATGATCTTCTCTTTCGAAATCGGATGCTCGCGGATGCGAACGCCGCAGGCATTGTAGATCGCGTTGGCGAGTGCGCCCGGCACAGCGCCAATCGTAGTCTCCGCGAATCCCTTACACCCGAAAAACCACCGCGGCTCGAGGCTGTTCACGAATACGTCGGTATGCTCCGGCACGTCCAGAATCGTCGGCAGCCGGTACGACAGGTAGCCGACGCCGTAGTGGCGCGTCCCGGGGAATTCCCGGTCCCATGGAATCGCTTCGATCGCGAGCTGCGAACTCTCCACCAGGGCACCGTGCATGTCGGCCTGCCCCAGCAGCGGATTGATGACATTGCCGGTGTCGGTGCAATAGGCGGCTCGCAGGAAGCGCCAGTTGCCCGTCCAGGTGTCCACTTCGACTTCGGCGAAACAGGCGCCAATGCCGCGGTTCAGCGCGCGGCCGATCGATCCGGGATGCACCGCCCGCCCTGTCATGCGGATGGGGCTCTCATTGGCTTTGACGAGCGCCGCAAACGTCGTCTGCTTCGTCGGCGCATCCTTCGCCGCGATGACACCGTCTTTGATCGCCAGGGTGCCCGCATCGACCCCTAACGCCCGGGCGCCGCGCGTCAGGAGATCCTTGCGCAGCTTGTCGGCCGCCGCATTGAGCGCCCCGCCCTGGAGCTGCGTGGTGAGGCCGCTATGCCAGCCCGGACTGGGTGGGGTCAACGCCGAGTCGCCCCAGATGAGCCGGATGCGATCGAGAGTCGTGAAGCCCAGGATTTCTGCCACCAGGATCGCCATCGACGTCCCGTGGTTCGTGCCGCTGTCGGGTTGGCCGAAATGCAACACGACGTTACCCGCCATATCCACCACGATTTCCGCCTGGAAGGCATCGCCCTCACCGCCACCGCCGCCGCCCGCTCGGACCTTTTCGAATCCGATCTCGCCCTCGTGGTACCCCACACGTCCGGCGTGGTGCTGTGACATGCCCATCCCGAAACCGCGCTTGAACCGCCCGGGATTACCGCCGGGTACGGGATTCCGCTTGTCCCAGCCGATGGCCTTCCTGCCTTCTTCCAGGACTTCGACCGACGCGTAGGAATCGTAGGTGAGCGTCCCGTTCGTAGTTTCGGGCATCGGGGTGAGCCACGGGCTGTGGGTGTGGGCGACCTTGGTTCCCGGTTTTTGCACGTTCAACAGCCGGAACTGGACCGGATCCATGCCGACCGCCTCGGCCATCTCGTCCATCATCTGTTCCCACGCCCACTTGAATTCCTGCTGGCGATTGCTCCGGGCCGGGCCCGCCGCTGGCGTATTCGTAATGTAGGCGAACCCGGTCTCCTTCCAGTTCGGAATCACATGCAAATACAGCTCGGAGCGTCCCCCTCCGGCGCCTTCGCCCCCCGCCTCGCCTCCCCCGGGACCGCCGGCAATGTAATAGGTGCGTTCGACGGCGGTGATGTGCCCGTCCCGCTTCGCGCCCACCTTGAACACGGCCGTGTTCTCCGGCTTGTGGCGAATGTGGGAAAGCTCCTGATCTTTGGGGAGCACGATCTTGGTGGGGCGCCCGGTCACTTTGGCGATCCGGGCGATCACCGGATAAAACCTGAAGGCCGCTCCGCTCGCCGCGCCAAACGAGCCCCCGTTGTATTTGTTGATGTAGTGGATGTTCTGTTCATCAATGCCGAGCGTGCGTGCGAGGCCGGCGCGCGCGGGATGAATGGCCTGACCCATTCCCCAGAGCGTCAGCTTATCGCCCTCCCATCTGGCGACGCCGCCCAGCGGCTGCATCGGAATGACGGTCGCGCCGGCCCAGCGATACGTGAATTCCTTGATCACATCTGCGTCTCGGAATCCCTGCTCGATGTCTCCGCTGCCCTCCACCGACCGAATGGCGAGATTCCCTTTTCCGCTACGCAGGTCCGGCGCGTTCGGCGCCATCACCTGTTGAATCGTCGCGGCAGACGGCAGCACCTCGTACTCCACCCTCATCGCCGCGATGGCGTCCTCGGCGAGATCCTCCGTGTCGGCCGCGACGGCCGCGATCATGGCGCCCTGCATCCCCGGTTCTGACGTCAGTCCGAAGTTCTGCGGCGCATTCTTAAAGGAGAGGATGTAGGCCACGCCCGGGATCTTCTCGGCCTCCGCGGTCTCGAACGTCGTCACCCGCGCGCGCGGATGCGGGCTCGTGAGCAGCTTTACGTGCAGCATGTTCGGGAGGGTCACGCGGGTCGCATATGCTGCCTTGCCCAGATACCGCGGGATGGCCACTTCCGGCATCGGCGGACGTGGCTTGCCGATCAGGTTCAGGTTCTGCGGCGGATACCCCTGCCACTTCTTCGTGACAATCTTGGCGTCGCCTTCAACGAGGAAGTCTTCCGGCCCGTGGCCGCCACCGGTCGAAAACGTCCGCACCATCGGCTGGTTGACGATGACGACGTTCCGA
>DASXUC010000070.1:0-52902 GCA_036505015.1 bacterium
CCGCCACGTCGCTCCGCGGCCCTCCACCAGCCCCACGGGAGGGTACGCGCAGAGGTTGGGAACGGACCAGAGGGGATGGCGGCGGGCGAGTGGGGCGGCCCCCGAGCGAAGGTTGGAGGGCGGCAACCACATCGCAGGCCGTGAAGCACAGGATCGCCGCACCGATGTCGCGGGACGCGGAAGAGACCGTCGTGATCCGTAGCTACAGCTTGGCAGGCGAGCGCAGCAGGGAACGTGAGGCCTGCAACGTCAATCCGAGCCGCCCGACTCGGAGCGAGTGGCCGCCCCCGAGACAAACTGCCGCCGCGGCCATCCAAATTGACCCGCTACTACATATCGCTCGTATCGTTGATATAGCCTTGATCGCGTGGTTAGGGGTCGACGATCGTGCGGTGCAGGAGGCGGTTGTTGACGTCGTAGATCTCGATCACCAGCGCGGTGCCGCTGACGCGAACCACCCCAAACGTAAAACTGCTGTTGAACGAGAACTCGGTCTCCGGCTCTCCAGCGACGTTCCGGCGGCTGCTGATCAGCATGCCCATCGGCCCCACGATAGCCTCGACAAACCCTTCTTTGTACCGCAGCACGGCCGCGTAGTGCACGTCCGCGGTCAGGAAGACCACGCGGTGGATGTTGCGCTTTGTGATGAAATCGATGACCTCGTTGCGCTCGGTCGTGTAGCCCTCCCATGAATCGGCCCCATGGTACTTCAGCGGCACGCTCGACGCGATGACTTTGAACGCGGCGGTCGACGCCTCGAGGCCGCGCAGCAGCCACTGCTTCTGGGCGGCGCCGAGCAGCGTCTTCTCCGCGTCGTCCCGCTGGAACGGCGGCGAACGGTACTGCCGCGCGTCCAGGA
This sequence comes from bacterium, assembly GCA_036505015.1. Taxonomy (GTDB): domain Bacteria; phylum Sysuimicrobiota; class Sysuimicrobiia; order Sysuimicrobiales; family Kaftiobacteriaceae; genus DASXUC01. The sequence continues at coordinate 860 of DASXUC010000070.1, forward strand.
TGAAGATTTCCAGCGCCCTCCCCCAGCGGAACGACCGGTACATCCTGCCCGGTTCGCCTTCGACGGTCCGGATCGGCCAGTATTCCAGGAACGCGCGACGGCCCAGCGGCAGGCGGTCGTGGGTGCGATCGAAGTTATTTGCCACCTCGTGGTCATCCCAGATCGCGGAGATCGACGTCGAGCGGGCGAAGCGCTGGAACGCCTCGTCCTCGCGGTTGTGCTGCGAACAGCTCCGGTAGGCGGCAAGGGTCCGGGCGTCGCAGTCGACGTCCGCATAGAGCGTGTCACCCAGAAACAGGAAGAACTGGGGCTGCTGGCTGCGGATGGCGTCGTAGATCGTAAACGGTTTGAAGCGTTCGCTGGTGTCGGCGGACCAGGCGAACGTCACGTCGGCCGCATCACCGGCGGGGGGAGCGGTGACAAACGACCCGACCAGACTGGCGCCGCGCTGGTCCCCCTGCTCGGCGACCACGCGGTAGAAGTAGCGCGTGGCCGGGCGTAGGTTACCCAGATCGATCTTGGCGGTGAGGTCGGTGTCCTCCGCCGCCCGTCCGGCACTCGGCCAGACCGTTCCCAGGGCCTGTGACGTCCCATACTCGATCCGCGCAAACGCGGGAACCGACGTGCGGGCCCAGATCATGGCCTGGGAATCCGTGACGTCCCCGCTGGCCACGCCCTGGGGAAAGGTGATGGCGCTCTGCGCCGCCACGGGGGCAGTGAGCAGCAGCGCCGCGAGGAGGAGGAAGCAGGCAGCGCGCATCGATTGTCGGTCAGCGCGAGATCAGCGGGGTGTCGATCGACACACGCTCCAGCAGCACGCCCGCATCTTCGAGCAACTGGCGCGCGGTAGGATCGGGATAGTCGCCGCCAAAGACAATCCGGACAATCCCGGCGTTGACAATGAGTTTCGCGCACGTCAGGCAGGGCTGGTGTGTCGTATAGATAGTGCCACCCGAGATCGTCACGCCGTGGTAGGCTGCCTGGACGATCGCATTCTGCTCACCGTGGATGCACAGGCACGTATCGAGCTGAGAGCCCGACGGCGCGTCGGACGCGCACCGCGCGCATCCCCCATCCCCGCAGTTGGGAAGGCCCCGCGGCGTGTCGTTGTAGCCCGTGGACAGGACCATGCGGTCCTTGACGATCAGCGCGCCCACATGCCGGCGCACACAGGTGGAACGGCTTGCCGCCAGGGCAGCCATGCGCATGAAGTACTCATCCCAACTTGGCCGCACGTCTCACCCCCGTTCGTCGTTCGTGGTTCGTCGTTCGTCGACCAACCGCGTCGAAGGTTTCAACGACGAACGATGATCGACGAACCCTGATCGTCATTTCGTCCCAAACAGGCGGTCGCCCGCGTCGCCCAACCCGGGCACGATGTACCCGTGGTCGTTGAGGTGGCTGTCCACGGCCGCCACGTAGATCTCCACGTCGGGATGGGCATCGTGCACTTTCTTGATGCCTTCGGGCGCCGCGATGATCGACATGATCTTGATCGTGCGGCAGCCCCGCTGCTTCAACGTATCCACGCACGCGACGATCGAGCCGCCGGTGGCCAGCATCGGATCGACGATCATCGCTTCACGATCGGCGATATCCGAGGGCAGTTTGGAGTAGTACGTGACCGGCTCGAGACTTTCCGGATCCCGGTAGATGCCCACGTGGCCGATCCGCGCGGTCGGAATGAGGCGCGAGATACCGGCTTCCATCGCCAGGCCGGCTCGGAGGATCGGGATGACCGCGATCTCCTGCCCGGCAATCGTCCGTCCTTTCGCGGACGCCAGCGGGGTGGCCACCTCGACTTCCTGGGTGGGATGCGAGCGGGTGGCCTCGAAGGCCATCAGCATCGCCAGCTCTTCCACCAGCTCGCGGAACTCCTTGTGGCCGGTGCGGGCGTCGCGGAGGATCGTCACTTTATGCAGGATCAGCGGATGATCGAAGACGTGGACCTTGCGCACGTTATCCCCCCTGTTCCCGCGTTCCCGCGTTCCCGCGTTCCCGCACCTTGTCCAGCGCCATCAGCTTGTCCACCCGGCGCTGGTGGCGGCCGCCGTCGAACGGCGTCTGCAGCCAGGCTCGGATCACATCCCGCGCCACTTCCACGCCGGTCACGCGCTGGCCGAGCGCCAGCACGTTGGCATCGTTGTGCGCGCGCGCTAATCGCGCGGTCGTCACGTCATGACACAGCGCGCAGCGGATGCCGGCAACCTTGTTGGCGGCCATCGCCTCCCCGTTGCCGGATCCGCCGATCACCAGTCCGCGGTCGCACTCGTTCCGGCTCACCGCCTCGGCGGCGAGCACCACGACGTCCGGATAATCGACCGGATCCTCCGAGTGTGCGCCGAAATCACGCACCTCATGTCCCAGCTCGCGCAGCAGCGGCTTCAATTCCTCCTTCAGCCGGTAGCCGGCGTGATCGCTGGCCACGGCGATTCTCATGCCAGCACCGTCTGGGATGGAATCACACCCACCCGAACGACGCGGACCGGGCTGGATGTCGCATCGACCACCGTCGACGGAGCGCCCAAGCGGGTCCGGCCGCCGTCGATCACCATGTCGATCTGGTCCCCGAGGTCGAATACGACCTGCTGCGCGTTGACCGGTGCGCTCTGCCCATGGGTGTTGGCGCTCGTGCCGACCAGCGGGGTGCCGACCGCTGCCACGAGGGCCCGCGCCAGCGGGTGATCGGGGACGCGCAGCCCGACCGCCGACGCGCCGCCGGTAATGACGGACGGGACCCGGGCGCTGCGGCGGACGATCAAGGTCAGCGGTCCGGGCCAGAGGCGCGCCGCCAACCGCCGGGCGTCGTCACTCACGGCGCTGCCGTACTCATCGAGCTGTGCCACATCAGCCAGCAGCACCGGCAGCGCGCCGGCGGGGGGCCGGCGTTTGATGGCGAACACGCGGCGGACCGCCGCCTCATCATCGATCCGGCAGCTCAACGCGTACAGCGTCTCGGTGGGGAACACGATGACCTGCCCCTGCCGCAGGGCGTCCACCGCGCGGCGGGGAGGGTGGCTCTCATCAGGATCCACGCGGTACAGCGGAATCGGTCGCGTCTCGATCGTGGCAAGGTTCGAGAAGGTGAGATTGTAGTAGGACATCGCCTACGTATTCGCGAGGACAATCAGCGTCCCTTGCGTCGATTCCGGCGCGTACGTGGCGGTGACGACGCGATCGATCCCGGCGTAGTCCTGAATCGTGCGGATGACGGCGTAATCCGCCTCCCGGAACCACCCGGCCACCGCGAGAGCCTGGCCGGTTCCGACTTCCAGGGCCAGCAGCCCTCCCGGCTTCAGCCACCGCGTGCCTTCACTGATCAGCCGGCGGTGGACGGCAAGACCATCCTCCTGGCCGACGACGGCGATGGTGGGCTCGAACTCGCGGATTTCGCGTGGAAGACCCGCGGCGTCCTGCGGGGGCACGTAGGGGGGATTGCTGACCAGGACGTCGATCTCGCGCTGGACAGACTGCGGAAGCGGGGTGAGCAGATCTCCTTCCAGGAACTCGATTCGGCTCTCCACGCCGTGGCGCCGGGCATTGGAGGCGGCCACGTCGAGCGCCCCGCGGGAGATGTCCGTGGCGATCACGGCCGCGTCCGGGACAAAATGTGCAATGGCAACGGCAATACAGCCACTGCCGGTGCCGACATCTACTACTAACTGGCGGGAACGGGGAACGGGGAACGGGGAACGAACTTCCTGGCTCTGACTGTTCCCTGTTCGCTGTTCCCTGTTCCCGTTCAGAAAGTCGATAATGACTTCCGTGAGCACCTCAGTCTCCGGTCGAGGAATCAGCACACGCTCATCGACGGCGAACAGCAGACCCATGAACTCCCGCTCCCCGAGGATGTAATGCACGGGCCGGCCCCCGGCCCGCGCATCCAGCAGGACCCGATAGCGATCCCAGGCGCCGCCGTCCAGGGGCGAGTCCCAGCGGGTGTACATCTGTGCGCGGTCCCATCCCAGGGCGCGGCGCAGCAGCAGATCCGCCTCAATCGCCGGCTCGGCGACTCCGGTGGCGGCAAGATGTTCGCGTCCCCACAGGAACGCGTCGCGAATCGTCACGGCGCGCGGGAAGTCAGCTGACGGGCGCGGCGAGGGCCTGTGCTTCGGCGGAAGCGAGCGCGTCGGCCAGTTCGTCGAGGTCGCCGTCAAGGATCACGTCCGCGCGGTGCAGGGACAATCCGATGCGGTGGTCGGTCACCCGATTCTGCGGGAAGTTGTAGGTGCGGATCTTCTCGCTGCGCTCGCCGGTTCCGACCTGCTGCCGCCTCTGGCGGGCGATCGCTTGTTGCTGCCGCTGGATTTCCATCTCCAGCAGTTTGGCGCGCAGGATGCGCATCGCTTTCTCGCGGTTCTGATACTGCGAACGTTCGTCCTGGCACGCCACCACGAGGCCGGAGGGCAGATGCCGGATGCGGACGGCGGTCTCGACCTTGTTCACGTTCTGGCCGCCCGCACCGCCGGCGCGGTACGTTTCGATCTCGATGTCATCGGGCTTGATCTGCACATCGACCTCTTCGGCTTCCGGCAGTACGGCCACCGTGGCGGTCGACGTGTGGATGCGGCCCGCGGCTTCGGTGGCCGGCACCCGCTGCACGCGGTGCACCCCGCTCTCGTATTTCAACCGCCGGTAGACGCCCTTCCCCTGGATGGCAAAGACAATCTCCTTGAACCCGCCGAGCTCGGTGGGGTTGCTCTCCAACACCTCCACCTTCCAGCGGTTGCGCTCGGCAAACCGGGAGTACATGCGGAACAAATCGCCGGCAAACAGCCCCGCCTCGCTGCCACCCGCGCCGGCGCGAATTTCCATGATGATGTTGCGATCGGCGAGGGGGTCCTTCGGAACGAGGAGCGCGCGCAGCTTCGCTTCCAATTCCTCCTGACGCGCGCGCAGCTGGGTCTGTTCCGCCTGGGCCATTTCCTGAAGGTCGGGATCGCGCTCCGTCCGCGCCAGCACGCCGGCTTCCTCGAGCTCCCGCATGACGCGCTGGTATTCGCGAAACACCGCGACCGTCTCTTCAAGATCGGCGCGCTCCTTGGCAACCTGCTGGTACCGCTCGCGGTCGGCGAAGATCGACGGGTCCGCCAGCGCGGCGGTGAGCTCTTCGTACCGCGCCGCAAGCTGCTCCAGGCGCTGGGATGCTGCGGTCACGTCGGTGCTCACGTCGCTTCGATTATAGCGTCACGCGACGGCCGGCTCGGCGGCGGTCTCGCGATCAATCACATCCCGCAGCGCCCGCACCGCCACTTCCATCTGGGCGTCGTCGGGCTCTCGCGTCGTGAGGCGCTGCAGCCACATGCCCGGGACGACCAGCGGCCGGAACCAGCGGTAGCGCGCCCCGGCGCGGATGATCTCATAGCTCACGCCGGCCACCACGGGAATCAGCAGGACGCGGCTGAGAATGCGCAGCGGAAGTGCAGGGCGGCCCAGGAACGAAAACACGATGATCGCGACGATCATGACGATGAGCAGGAAGCTCGTGCCGCAGCGCGGATGGAACCGGCTGTGGCGGCGGACGGCCCCGACGTCGAGGGGATCCCCCGCCTCGTAGGTGTTGACGGCCTTGTGCTCGGCCCCATGGTATTCGTAGACGCGGCGGATGTCGGGCAGGCGGGCGATGGATGCGATGTACGTGATGAGCACGGCAATGCGGATCCCACCCTCGGCGAGATTCAGCGCGATGACCGTGGGCAGATAGCGTTCCAGCATCCGGGCGCCGATCGTGGGCAGTACGAAGAAGAGTCCCACCGCCAGCGCCAGCCCCACAACGGCGGACACGCCGATCTGCTGCGACGACAGTTGCTCGTCGTCCCCCAGGGCGGCGTTCGCGGAGAAGAACAGCGCCCTGATGCCGATCGTCAGGGCCTCATAGAGCACAATCACGCCGCGGACCACCGGCACGGCAAGCCACCGGTAGCGCACGAGCAGGGAGTCGAGGTGCTCGACCGAGCTGAGAATGTCGCCCGCCGGCCGCCGTACCGCGGTCGCGGTCCAGTGCGGCGAGCGCATCATCACGCCCTCCATGACTGCCTGTCCACCGACTAACAGCCGATTTGTGTTCGTCGCCAATGCGTCTACCCTGTCTTCCCAGTCTTTCCCGTCTTCCCAGTCTCCAACCCCTCTCTCGATCTAGATTCAGACGGGGTAGACGGGGCAGACTGGGTAGACAGGGAAGACGATTTCGGTTCGGGCGCGCCGGGTACGATGTGGTGGGTGCGGCATCGTGCCTCATAGACTTCCTTCGCTCCAACCAGGATGACGGGATCGGTATACTGGGCGGGCCGGCCGTTGACCAGACGTTGGGTGCGGCTGGCGGCCTGGCCGCAGACCATGCAGATGGCCTGGAGTTTCTCCACCGACTCCGCCAGGGCCATCAACTGCGGCACCGCGCCGAACGGCTCGCCGCGGAAGTCTGTGTCCAAACCTGCCATGATGACCCGCACGCCGCGCACGGTGAGCTGGGCCGCCACGTCCACGATCCCGGCGTCGAGAAACTGGACCTCGTCGATGGCCACCACATCCGTCGCGGGATCCAGGCGCAGTGGGATTTCCGCGCTCCGGCCCACGGGGACGGCCTCGACCCGCGTGCCGTCATGAGAGGCCACCTGCTGATGCCCGAATCGATCGTCAAGACTGGGCTTGAAGACCTGCACGCGCTGTCGTGCGATCTGGGCGCGTCGGACCCGCCGGATCAACTCCTCACTCTTCCCGCTGAACATGCTGCCGACGATCACCTCGAGCCGGCCCTGGGATCTGTCCATGAATATCTTCCCCCCGCTCATTTCCTGCCGGGTTCCGATGCGGCTCGCCTCTCGGCGAGCCTGGCCCGGACCGACGGCCACGCCAGCCACCCGACGGCAAGCAGGATCGGCGCCAGGATCAACAATCCGATTAACCCGCGGGCGGTCGTGGTGGTGAACCGCTGCCGGCGGTCCGCGCGTTCTTCCGCGGCGAAGGCCGTCTCCATGTGCGCGGCGGCCTGTGCGATGTCGATCCGGCGCAGGGGCAGCACCGCACGCAGCGCCTCGTCGACGACGGTCGCCCCCTCCGGCTCCAACAGCTCGCGCCCTGGGCTTCCGGCCAGCGTCGTGCGGTAGACGAACTGTGTCACGGCAAGATACATCTGCAGGTCAAGCGCCGGGACCGTACCTTTCTCGGCCGCCGCCCGCCAGCGCTGCTCGGCGGCCTCCAGTGACGCTCCGAAGCGCGGGGCGAACAGCGCACCGAAGTCGTAGTATTTGAACTCCACCTCCGACACAAACGCCGCCGTGCGTGCGTACCCATAGGTATCCAGGAGGTAGGCCATGAACGACACCGCGACAGGATAGCTGACCGGCAGGGCGCTCCCGAAATCCGCCGGCGGGAGAATGCTCATCAACGCAGGGATCTGCTGCCCCGCGGCCTGCAGCGCCCGCAGGTGGCCGTGTGGATCCACGCCCATCGCCCGGTCCCCCAGCGCATCGCCCAATCCCCATCGCAGGAATGGAATCGCACGCGGGAACACGCGCATCACGACCGCGCGGGTGATCGCGTACGCCGAGACATCATCCGGGGCGCCGCGGTAGACTGTTCCCCATCCGTACACCTGGTCGCCGTAGCCCTGCGCGGCGAACTGCCACCAGTCGCTGCGGAACCGCTCGGAGGTAGGATACAGCGGATAGCTGATAGTCAGCGGCCGCACGCGCAGCGGGGCGATGACCTGGGCGTAGATGCGCTCCAGCTCACGCGATACCTGTTCCGCGCCCGCCGCGCCCGCGCTGCCGGCGACGGCATAGACGCGGAAGTGTGCCGACGACACCAAGACCCAGCCTGGCCGCGGCTGCGCGAGGCTTGGGCCCGCGACGCCGGCCGTCAGGACCGCCAGCACCATGGACGCCGAGAAACGAGAGAGGAGGCGGCGACTGCGCCTCCCCGTCACGATCGACCGCACGAGCCGATGGTCACACCTTCAGGCCGTACTTCTTGGCAAACCGCTGCACGCGACCTTCGGCGTCAACGAACTTCCGGTGTCCGGTGTAGAACGGGTGGCACTTCGAGCAGATCTCCACGCGGATGTTCTGTTTCGTCGAGCCCGTGACAAACGTCTCGCCGCACGCGCACGTGACGGTCGTCTGCGTGTATTCGGGATGGATGCCTTTCTTCATGGGAACACCTCAACTGCGGGAACAGCGAACGGGGAACAGCGAACAGAACCCAACCTCAGTCCCTGCTCACCCGGTCCAGTTCGAGTTGTGGAAACCTGCGTGATTATATCACACGCCGACACTTCAGGAAACAACTCGTGTATTCCCTGTTCACTGTTCCCTGTTCCCTGAAGTTAGAGGTAGCGCAGCGGGTTGACGGGCCGGCCGTTGATGCGAACTTCAAAGTGTACGTGATTGCCGGTGCAGCTGCCCGTGCAGCCGACGCGGGCGATCTGCTGCCCGGCGGAGACCGTCTGACCGGTGTGGACCAGCAGCGCGGAGGCATGTCCGTAGATGCTCATCACGCCGCCGCCGTGACTGAGGAGCACAGCCAGACCATACCCAAAGTACCACCCGGCAAAGATCACCATCCCGGCCCGCCCGGCATAGATCGGCGTGCCTCGTGGGGCGGCGATGTCGAGGCCGTTGTGGTGCCGGCGCCACCGCATCCCGAATCGCGAGGTGATGATGCCGCGTGCGGGCCAGCGGAAGAAGCCTCGGCGCAGGGAGGCGGCCAGCGGCTGGGACACGCGAGGGATCTGCACCCGGGCGGGGGTGACCGGCGTGCGCCGCACCGTCTGGGCGGCGGGGGCGACCGGCGTGCGCCGCGCCAGTTGTGCCGCGGTGCTTGAACCGAGAATGGTTAGCCGCTGCCCGGCGCGGATCGCATGGGCGCTGCGCAGGTGATTTGCCTGCACCAGCGCTCGGGTGGATACGCCGTATGTCTGGGCGATGGCCGACAGGGTCTGGCCGGATGTGACGAGGATCGTGAGTGCCTGACTTGGGACCGTGCGGCGGGAAGCCACCGGCGTCGCGGCCGCCGAGGTGGCGGCGAGCGCCAAGCGCTGCCCGGGATGGATCAGCGCGGTCTCACTCATCGCGTTCGCCCGAGCCAGGGTGCTGACACTCAGCCCGTAGCGCCTGGCCACAGACCACAGGGTGTCCCCGGCTACGACTACATGGGACACGGGCTGCCCACCGACCGGCTTCCGAACGGCCGCAGGCGCCAATGGCGTGGCCGGCCCCGCCGAAGCGGCGGGGATGATCAACGTCTGGCCCGGCCGCAGGAGCTCCGCATTCCTCAGGTGGTTGGCAGCGACGATGGCTTCGACCGAACGACCGTGGGCCCTGGCAATATCCCACAGCGCCTGCCCTTCCCTGATTACGACCGTGCTGGCAACGGGCTTGGCGAGGGGGGTCGGCTGAGCGGACGGCAGGCGGGGAGAAGTCCGGACGATCCGTAGGTTCGGGCCCGGCAGCAGCGCGCCGAACGCGTGGCTGACGAGTCTCTCAGTCTGGTTGGTCAGGAGGAAGGCAATGGACGGCTTGGCCGAGGCGGGCGACAGGGATGTGGTAGGGATAAACAGTGCTGCAGAGAGCAGCGCGGCAAAATACGGCCGTGCACTTCTCGCCATCCAACACCTGCCTCGCCAAAGTCGCCGGAGTTCGAATGAGGAGTAAGACGCTAGGGCCGGGTCACGGTATTCAGCGCCTGCAGGAAGAATCCTGCCCGCCAAAGACCGATTCTAGTCGCCAGAGCGGGATTTGGGAACAGGGAAAATACGTTCGCCGTTTATCTCGTGATTGCTCGTGTTTTCTCGCTCTTACTGGGTATCCTCTTCCGCGCTCTTGACGATGGACCGCAGGAATGCCTGATTGCTGGATGTCTTTCGAAACCGGTCCAGGATCAATTCGGTCATCGCCACCGTGTCCAGCTGCTCCAGGCTCTTGCGCAGCACCCAGACCTTGCGCAGCTCATCCTCGGTCAGCAACAGTTCCTCGCGGCGGGTGCTGCTCATCTTGATGTCGATGGCCGGGAAGGTCCGCCGTTCCTGCAGCTTCCGGTTCAGGTGCATCTCCATGTTCCCGGTGCCCTTGAACTCCTCGTAGATCATGTCATCCATTCGGCTGCCGGTGTCGATGAGCGCCGTGGCGACGATGGTCAGGCTTCCGCCTTCCTCGACCTTCCGGGCGGCGCCGAAAAACCGCTTGGGCCGGTGCAGCGCGGCCGGATCCAAACCGCCGGTGAGGGTCCGGCCGGAGGGGGGAATGACCAGGTTGTTGGCGCGGGAGAACCGCGTCAGGCTGTCCAGCAGGATCACGACGTCGCGCTTGCCCTCGACCAGGCGCTTGGCCCGGTCCAGGACCAGATCGGCCACCTGCACGTGCTCCTCCGGCGGACGGTCAAACGTCGAGGCGACGACCTCGGCCTCGACCGAGCGGCGCATGTCGGTCACTTCCTCCGGCCGCTCGTCGAGCAGCAGCACCATCAGGTACACCTCGGGAAACGTGGTGACGATCGCCTGCCCGATCTTCTTGAGGATGGTGGTCTTGCCGGCCTTCGGGGGGGAGACGATCATCGCCCGCTGGCCTTTGCCGATCGGGGCAAAGAGATCGACCATCCGCGTAGTGAGATCGCCGTCGGTCTCCAGCTGCATCCGTTCGTAGGGGAAGACGGGTGTGAGCTTCTCGAAGTCCGGCCGGCTCCGGGCCTGTTCAGGATCCAGGCCGTTGACGGCCTCGACCCGCAGCAGCGCGTAGTACTTCTCATTGTCCTTGGGCGGGCGCACCTGGCCGAGGACCTCGTCGCCGACCCGCAGGCCGAACCGCTTGATCTGCGACGGCGAGACGTAGATGTCTTCAGGGCCGGGGAGGTAGCCGCTGGTACGGAGGAACCCATACCCTTCGGGCATGATCTCCAGGATGCCCGAGCGGAAGATCAGTCCCGACTGTTCGGTCTGAGCCTGCAGAATGCGCATGATCAACTCCTGCTTCCGGAAACGCCGGAAGTTGGCGATGTTGAGCTCCTTGGCAAGGTCCTGGAGCTCGTTCATCGTTTTCGTTTCTAGTTCGGCGATCGCCGCCAACGGCCGGTCACCTCCACGCGGACTTTGAACCTGCCTGGCAGTCGGGGGTCGGGATCATGACTGGACTTTGGTCTTGCGGCGCGCGAGCTCGTCTTGCAACTTCCGCCAATCGGCCAGGAACTTCTCCTGGCCGCTGTCGGTCAGCGTGTGCTTGAACAGCTGTTCGACGACCTTGAAGGGGATGGTCGCGATGTCCGCCCCGGCCAGCGCCGCCGCCGTCACGTGCAGGGGATGGCGCAGACTGGCGGCGAGGACCTGGGTGGTGAAACCGTAGTTGCGGTAGATCTGCACCGTGTCGCGCACGACCTGCATGCCGTCGTGACCGATATCGTCGAGCCGGCCCACGAACGGACTGACGAAATAGGCGCCGATCTTGGCCGCCAGCAGCGCCTGGTTCGCCGAGAACGCCAGGGTCACGTTGATGCGGAGGCCGTCGTCCACGAGCGCTTTGCCGGCGACCAGTCCTTCGACCGTGCACGGCACCTTCACGACGACGTTCGGCGCCCACGTCGCGTACTCGCGGCCCTGCGCGATCATGTCGTCCACCTTGTTGCTGGCCGTTTCCACCGAAATGGGCCCGGCGACGATCTTCGCGATCTCCCGGATGAGGTCGCGGTAGTCCATCCCTTCCTTGCTCACCAGCGAGGGATTCGTCGTCACCCCGTCGCACAGGCTCCAGCCCGCGGCGGTGCGGATCTCCTCCAGACTGCCGGTATCCAGAAAGAACTTCATGGCCGGTCTCCTACGGCGACGCTTCGATGTACGCCACGTCACCGACGTCGCTGGGTTTGAGGAACAACAGTTTGTCCCCGGGCTTCAGGTCGCGCAGCGTCGCGGGCGCGTTGCTCCGGTAGATGGCGTTGGCGCGCGCGACCCGGAAGGTGCGCTGCGCCTTGGAGACATCCTCGACCACGATGAACGCCGGCGTCCCCGTCGTGACATCCTTCAGCACGCCCTTCGAAAAATCGTACCGGTCGGTCGCCGTCATGAGCTGATCCAGGGCCCAGGCCACGTCGGCCCGGGTGGCGGGAGCGGCCGGGCGAATCTGGTTCGCGGCGTTGACGATTAGGATCTTCTTGTCGACCGCGGTGGCCACCGCGCCGCGCAGCGCTGCGGGAATGGTCGCCGCGTCGGCGACCGGGATCGCCGCGTTCGCCGGTCCCTCGCCCAGCCCCATCGCCCGCACCACGAACGCCGCCAGATCGGCGCGGGCCACCTCCGCCTTCGGGCGCCAGGTGTCATCCGAGAACGCCGGCATCAATCCTTTGGTGAATGTCAGCGTCAACGTCGTCGGGTTGCTCTTCGTAGTGTGGATGGCGATGATTTCGTACCGGCCCGGGGGCACCGGGTTATCGTTTTGATCGAGCTGTCGCCACAACGTTTCAGCCGGGTACGTCGCCCCTGCGGCCAGTGTCACCGGACCCTGGATGGGGAGGAATGCCCGTCCGACCGACCAGCGGGCGATCTCGGTGCCGTCGGCTTCCCGGACCACGAAGTCATGAAACTGGGAGTTGGCGAAATCGAACTGCACATCTGTCGTGCCCGTATTCTTGACTTCAAACTTGAGCCGGACGAGATCGCCGGGCCCGTAGAGGGCCTTGTCGGTCGAGAGCGTGTAGGTGATTTGCCCTTTTTTCAGCTCGATCTTGGGCGGAGCCACCGTCCCCACATTCATCACCGCGGCGACCGCGGACTGCGCATCCCGCGGGACGTCGTTGCCGTCCTTCAGGTCCGGAAGTGACAGGCCTTGCCCGGAGAGTCCCAACGCCCGGGAGAGGAAGATGGCCATGTCCAGGCGGGTCACGGTCGCGGTGGGATTGAACTTGCCGTCGGCCGGCACGCGGAAGATGCCCTTGGCGGCCAGCCGCTCAACCGCCTGCTGGGCGAAGTTCCCCTGGATGTCGCTGTAGATCGCCCCCCAAGCGGGAAGCACCAGGACGGCGATGGCGCCAAGCGCCAGGGCCATGATCGAACCACGCAACCGCCACCTCGTCAGCGTCCGCATGCCGTTCGGTCTCCTCTGTTCATCGTTGGCTCATATGGGAACCCGTTGCGATCGAAAGGCGCACCGGAACCGGTGCCGGTAATTCGGAATCGTGCGTCGTCGCGGGTCGTACCGCTCCGGGGATCGTGCTAAATCCGCCGTCGCTTTCGCGTCCCTGCGGGAAACTCCTGCCGACCATTATACCCTAATTTCCGGGCTCCGACGACCGGAACGGGTAGTTCTTCACTCCTGCGCGGACGGGCGGCTGGTCGGTTCCCCGGGCGTCACGGGCGGCAGGCCGCGGGGCTATCGGCGCCGCACCACTGCGGTGTGGCGGGGTTGGCGCTCTCACCCGGCCACGCCGGGCCATCGGCTCCGATGGGCATGCTGAATCCACCGGTGGTGGTGCGAAGAAACAGAATGTCGTAGTTTCCGGGCGTGCTGTCGTGCCAGACGACGAACGCGTCGCGCCCGACGGCGAGGACCTGCGGGAAATCCGACACGCCGCCGTTGGCCGACAGGTTGACCGATGCGACGAAGCTGCCCCCGCTGTTGGTCGACCGCCGGTACAGGATGTCGTAGTTGCCCGGGGTCTGGTCGGGCCACGCGACGTGGAGCACCGTCCCGGCCATGGCCCACGAGGCGCGGATGCCGATGCTGGCGCCGGCGTTATTCGACAGATTGATCGCGGCCGCCCATGTCGCGCCGGCGTCCAGCGAACGGCGGAAAAAGATATCGTAATTCCCGGGCGTGTCGTCGGTCCAGAGGACATACACAAACGTACCCGTCATCATGACGCGCGGCGCGTACGAATAGCCGGCGTTGTTGGAAATGTTGGTGCCGGCGCCAAACGACGCCCCGCCGTTGCCGGACAGCCGGCCGTAGATATCGCCGCCGCCTCCGCCGCCGGCGTTCTGGTAGACGGCGTACACGTGCTGCCCGGCAAACGCGGCGCCGCCGAGAAACGACGAATCGCCGTCGTTGGACACGTTCACTGCCGCCGCGAAGGTGGATCCGCCGTCGGTGGAGTGCCGCATCAGCAGGTCGGGATGGCCGAGCGACGTCTCCTCCTCCCAGAGGACGAAGACATGCGGGCCGAACGCGACGAGCTGCGGGCTGGCGGATACACCCAACGTATTGGAGAGGTTCTTCGCCGTCCCAAACGACGCGCCGCCGTCGCCGGAGCGCCGGAAGAAGATCTCCTTGTTCAGCGGCGTCTGGTCTTCCCACGCCACGTACACGTTGCCGCCTTCGACGGCGACCCTCGGGAGTTGGGAGACTCCCGCGTTGCCAGACAGGTTCGTGGCGGGCGAGCTCAGCGCAGGCAGAAACGTGGCCCCTCCATCGGTCGATCGCCGGTAGAGGATGTCGTCATTGCCCGGGCTCTGGTCTTTCCAGACGATGTACAGGAAGCGTCCGGCGAACGCCCAATCGTACTGCTCCGAGCTCGCCGTGTTCGTGTTCGACACGTTCACCGCTGCGCCCCACGTGACTCCGGTATCGAGGGACCGGGCGAGGAAAACCTCCGTGTTGCTGCTGCCGGTGTCGTCGGTCCACACCGCGATCAGCGTCGTGCCATTCAGCCCCAGGGAGGGATAGAAGGAATTGCCGGCATTGTGAGAGATGTTCACCGGCGTGTAGGCCGCCACGCCGGCACCCCTGGCGGGCCAGGCGACGGCAAGACCGATCAGCAGCACGACGATGGCGAGACGACCGGTGCGCATGGCGTTCGCTACTTCGGCGGGCGCGGGCACGGCGCCGGCGAAACGGACCGCACATCCCCGCGCTGAGTGCATCCGTCCGGAACCGCAGGGTTCGGCGTCCCGGCGATACCGGCTTCGCCGCCGTTCGAGGCCGGCAAGGCGAATCCGCCGGTAGCGGTCCGCAGGAAAAAGATGTCCCCGCCCCCTACACTGTCGTCGTGATAGACGACGTACGCGTCCCGTCCCACCGCCAGGACCTGCGGCGCGTGGGCGGCGTTGGACGAGGTCAGCGGCACGGCGGCGGCGAACGTCGACCCGCTGTTCGTGGATCGGCGGTACGCGATGTTGGAGGATCCTGAGTCGGACGGGTCATCTTCCCACACAATGTGCAGGCTGGTTCCAGCCAGCGCCATCTGCCCGCGGGTGAGCGGGTCGCTGCTGCCGGCATTGTTCGACAGGTTGATGGCCGCCTTCCACGTGAGCCCGCCGTCGGTCGAGCGCCGGTAGAACACATCTTCCTTGCCCGGCGTATAGTCCATCCACAGCAGATGGACGAACGTTCCCGACCGCTGAATGCGATTCAGGATGGACGCCCCGGCATTGTTGGAAATGTTCGCCGCCCCGCCGAAGGTCGCGCCCCCATCGGTGGATTTCTTGTAGAGGACATCGGCGTTGCCGGGCGTGAAGTCGACGTACATCACGTCGACGGTGGGACCGCCAACCAGCATCCGTGCGCCGTACCCCGTGTTGGCGGTCGTCGTCACCTTCACCGCCGCCCCGAACGTGATGCCCCCGTCGCTGGAATGTCGCACCCACACGTCATCCGACTTCCAGTACACGTAGACGTGGGGACCGAACGCCGCGAGACCCGCCGCGTAGACGGCCATGTTGGAAAGATTGACCAGCGGAAAGAAGGTCGTTCCCCCGTCATTCGACCGGCGGAAGAACACCTGGTCGCTGCCCGGGGTCGCGTCCACCCACTGGACGTAGACGTCGCGGCCCCCGGAGAGCGCCACGTGCGGAGCGGTGGACGCGCCGGCATTCATGGACAGGTTGACCGTGGAGACAAACGACGCGCCGCCGGTGGTCGAGCGGCGGAAGTAGATGTCTCCCGACCCCGCGGTGAGGTCCTTCCAGGCCACGTACACGTAGCGTCCGGCAAAGGCCCAGTCGTACTCCTGCGAGTCCCCGGCAGTGTTAGAGACGTTGATCGGCACGCTCCAGGTGGCGCCGGTGTCCAGGGACCGGGCGAGGTAGATCTCCTCGTTCCCCGGCGTGTGGTCGCGCCACACTACCAGCAGGGTCGTACCGTTCAAACCGATCGACGGCAGGATGGAGTACCCGGCATTGTTGGAGATATTGACCGGAGTGTACGCGGGGGTAACCGACCACGCCGCGGGCGACGCCGCGGCGATGATCAGCACCAACACAGGAACGAACCGACCGGCATGCATCTCGATAGGCCGAGGGGTGGTTAACGACGCACCTTCTCGATGGAGGACCCCATCCCTCCTGGGAGGGCCGTCACATGCGCTCCGGCACCTCGATGCCCAGCAGGCCAAGACCGGTGCGCATCACGGTCGCCACCGCCGCCACGAGCCGGGTGCGGCTCGCCCGCAGCGCCGCATCCTCGGCCTGCAGGACCGGGACCTCGTGATAGAAGGCGTGGAACTGCTGGGCCAGCGAGAACAAGGCGTTGGCGACAATGTGGGGATGGTAGGTGTCCGCCGCTTCGCGCACCGCCTCGGGGAACCGGGCCAGGGACTTTAGCATCGCCCACTCCTGCGGGGCCGCCGCGGCCCGTTCGTCATACGTCCCATCCATCGGCGGGTCGCCGGCCTTGCGCAGGATGCCCCGCGCCCGCACGTACGTGTACTGCAGGTACGGCGCGCTGTCGCCGTCGAGGGCCAGCATGCGGTCCCAGTCGAACGCGATATTCTTCACCCGATTCTGGGACAGGTCGGCGTACTTCACCGCCCCGATGCCCACGATGCGCGCGACGTCCGTGCGCTCGTCCTCGCTCAGCTCCGGGTTCTTCTCGTCCACCAACCGCCGGGCCCGCAGCATCGCCTCGGCCAGCACATCTTCCAAGAAAATCACAGTGCCCCGGCGGGTGCGCATGCGTCCTTCGGGAAGGGTGATCGACCCGAAGTCGACGTGGACGCATTCCACCTCGGTAAACCCCAACTTCTCCAGCGTGGCGAAAATCTGCTTGAAGTAGAGCGCCTGCGCACCGACGACGTAGATCAGCTGCGAGGGATGGAACTCGCGGATGCGGTAGACCGCCGCGGCCAGATCGCGGGTGGAGTAGAGCGTGGCCCCGTCGCTGCGGCGCAGCAGCAGCGGCGTGGTGATGCCCACATCGTCGAGGGGCACGATCAGCGCCCCCTCGTGCTCCACCGCGACGCCGCGGTCGACGGCGAGGTCGATCACTTCCTGGGTCTTGTCTTCGTAGAAACTCTCGCCGAGCGTGTGATCGAACCGCACGCCGAGCAGCCGGTACACGCGGTCGAACTCGGCGACCGAATGCCCCACAAACTCCTGCCACAACCGGCGGGCCTCGGGATCTCCCTGCTCCAGCTTCAGGGACCACTCCCGCGCCCGTTCGCGCAGCTCGGGAGCCTCCCGGGCTTCGGCGTCAAACTTGATGTAAATACGCAGCAGTTCGCCGATCGGATCCCGCGCGTACGCGTCACGGTTGACCCAGTGCTGGAAGGCATAGAGGAGCGATCCGAACTGGGTCCCCCAGTCGCCGAGGTGATTGTCGCCGATCGACCGGTACCCGTTGAACGCATAGAGCTTGTAGATCGCATCGCCGATCACGGTGGATCGCAGGTGCCCCACGGACATCGGGCGGGCGATGTTCGGCGCCGAATAGTCGATCACCACGGTCCGGCCGGTCCCCTGATCGCCGCTGCCGTAGCGCTCGCCGAATCGCGCGATCTCGTCCATCACGCCCGACGCAAACGCGGCGCGGTCGAGCACGAAGTTGAGGTACCCGCCGTCGGCCCGCACGGCGGCCAGCAGGCCGTCGGTCTGGACGGTCCCGGCAAGATCCGCGGCAATGGCCGGCGGGCTCTTGCGCAGCCGGGCGGCCAGCGGGAAGCAGGGGACCGCGAGGTCCGCCGGCAGGTCGGGCGGCGGCACCGTGACGGTGAGATCGGCGCCGTCGCCGAGCGCGCGCCGCACGGCGTCCAGGGCCTCGCGCCGCGTGCGGTCCCAGGTGTAGGCGCCCACGCTCAGTGCGGTCGTTCCACCAGGGCCACCTTCACGGTGAGCCGGGTGCCGTTGCGCACGATCTCCATATCCACCGTGTCGCCGGGCCGCTTCGCGAAGAGGTCGCGGATGAAGTCGTTCCAGTTGTCCACGCGCGCTCCGTCCACCGACACGATGATATCTTCCGCCCTGATCCCCGCCTTGGCGGCCGGGCTGCCGGGCTCGACGCTGCGCACGATGACGCCGTGGTCGACCGGCAGGTTGTACTGCCGGGCGATGTTGGCGTCGACGTTGCCGCCCCACTCCACCCCGACGTAAGGCCGGATGACCCGGCCCTGCTTGATCAGCTGGTCCATGATCGCCTTCGCCGTATCGATGGGGATGGCGAACCCGATGCCCTGCGCCTCGGCCACGATCGCCGTGTTGATGCCGATCACGCGGCCGCTGCTGTCCACCAGCGCCCCGCCGCTGTTGCCGGGATTGATCGCCGCATCGGTCTGCACCAGGTTTTCGATCACCAGCCCCGGCACCTGGATGCTGCGGTTCAACGCGCTGACGACCCCCACGGTCACGGTGTGCCCCAGCCCGAACGGGTTACCGATCGCGATCGCCAGCTGCCCGACCTTCAAGCCGCTGGAGCTCCCCAGCGGGGCCGCCGGCAGCGTGTCCGGCGTGTCCACTTTGATCGCCGCCAGATCCGCGAACCGGTCGGTCCCCACGATCTTTGCGGGATAGACCTTCCCGGACAGCAGCGTGACCTTAATCTGCTGCGCGTTCTCCACCACGTGGTTGTTGGTCAGGATGTAGCCGTCGGCACTGACGATCACGCCCGAGCCGGCGCCCTGCTGCGGGAAGACCCCGAAGAACGTCTGCACCTGCGCCACCGTGTCGATGTTGACCACCGAGGGGCGGACGAGGTCCACGGCGTGGATGACCGTCGACTCTTCCCGTTCCACGACGCGCGTCGTCGTCTGCGGGACGGGCGCACCGGCGGCCGGCGGCGCGGCGGCCGGTGTGGGTGCGCTCGGGGCGGCGGTAGACCCGTTCCAAAACCTGGGCAGGATCGTGGTGCCCGCGGCGGCGCCGGCTACGGCGACGACGATGAGCAGGAGCAGGGTCGTTCCGGGAGTGGCACGCGTGCGCATGAACTCAGAACCTCCTCTGCGGCTGGCGAAATCATTATATAATCGAAAGGACTCTGCGGCCTCAATTCCTCTGACGGGCGGTGCGAATGCCGTGTTTAATTGGCTGCGGCGCCCCAAGTACGGCTTACTGCAGCGGCGAGAGATGCCGGCCGGCCTCTGGCACAAATGCCCGCGGTGTTCCAACCTCATTTACCGGAAAGAACTCGAGCGGAACTTGAAGGTCTGCCCCAAGTGCGGCTACCACCACCGGCTCTCGGCGGAAGAACGGCTGGCGATCACGCTCGATGTGGACACGTTCCAGGAGTTTGACGCCGGCGTGACGTCGACCGATCCGCTGGCGTTCGCCGCGTATCCGGAGAAACTCGCGGAGGCGCAGCGCAAGACCGCGCGGCCCGAGGCGGTGATCACCGGAGAGGGCGCGATCGAAGGCCGGCGCACGGTGATCGGCGCGCTGGACTTCTACTTCATGGGCGGGTCGATGGGCTCCGCCGTCGGCGAAAAAGTGGCGCGGGCCGCGGAGTACGCCCGCGCGCGGGGGCTGCCCCTGGTGATGTTCTCGGCGTCCGGCGGAGCGCGCATGCAGGAAGGCGTGCTCTCCCTGATGCAGCTGGCCAAAACCAGCGCCGCGGTCGGGCGCCTGCATGACGCCGGGCGGCCGTACCTCTCGGTGATGTGCGATCCGACCACCGGCGGGGTAACCGCGAGCTTCGCCTTTCTGGGGGACGTGATCGTTGCCGAGCCGGGCGCCATGATCGGGTTCGCCGGCCGGCGGGTCATCGAGCAAACCATCCGCCGCAAACTGCCCGATGACTTTCAAACCGCGGAGTTCTGCCTGCAGCGGGGATTGCTCGATATGGTCGTCTCCCGGGCCGATCTAAAGACCACGCTGGGACGTCTGCTGCGGCTGCTCGGCGCCCCTCTCGCCGCCCCAATCATCCCGGAGCCGGTCGAGCAGCGTGAGTAGCCGGCCCCCGCAGCCGACCCAGACGCTCGACCGCCAGCTGGCCGACGTGGAGCAGGAGATCGAGCGGCTGCGCCGGCTGAACAACGATCAGGCGCTGGATCTGGGGGACGAGATCTCCGTGTTGGAGCAGCGGGCGGAGGAGTTGCGGGGGGAGATCTACCGCCACCCCACGCCGTGGCACATCGTGCAGCTGGCGCGCCATCCCCAGCGGCCCCGCCTCAGCGACTTCGTGCCGGCCCTGTTCACCGACGTGACCGAACTCCACGGCGACCGGCTGTTTCGCGATGATCCCGCCATGTTCGCGGCGCTGGCCAGGTTCGACGAGCGGCCGGTCATCGTCATCGGCACCTATAAAGGAAAGGACACCAAGGACAACATCGCGCATAACTTCGGCATGCCGTACCCGGAGGGGTACCGCAAAGCCCTGCGGGTGATGCGGTTGGCGGAGAAGTTCGGCTATCCCGTGATCTCGATCGTGGACACCCCGGCCGCCTGGCCCGGCGACGAAGCCGAGGAACGCGGCCAGGCGGAGGCGATCGCGCGGAACATTCAGGAGATGTCTCGCCTGCGCGCGCCGATCGTCGTCGTCATCACGGGGGAGGGCGGCAGCGGCGGGGCGCTGGCGATCGGCGTCGGCGACGCGGTGATGATGCTGCAGCACGCCATCTATACCGTCATTCCCCCGGAGGGGTGCGCGGCGATCCTGTGGCACGACGCGACCCGGGCGCCGGAGGCGGCCGCGGCGCTGCGCCTCACGGCCGCCGACCTGCAGCAGCTGGGGGTGATCGACGAAATTCTGAGTGAGCCCTTCGGGGGCGCCCACCGCGATCCCGACGCGGTGGCCGAGGCGATCCGCGCGGCCCTGCGCCGGACCTTGGGCGCCCTGGACGGCGTGGCGGTTGACACGCTGCTGGAGCGCCGCTATAACAAGTACCGCGCGATGGGGCAGATTATCGACGCCGCGATGGATGGAGAGCCTGGTGGACAATCAGAAATTCGATCTTGATCAGATCCGCGCCGTGATCAAGCTGGCCAGCGAATCTGATCTGGCCGAGCTGACCGTGGAATCTCCCACGCTCAAGATCACGGTGAAGAAGTCGTCCGGCCCCACTCCACCTGCCCTGCCGGCGGCCAGCTCAGACACGCTGCGCACCGCGAACCCGTCGCCCGCCGCCGTCCCCGCGACCGATCACCTGGTGCCGATCATCGCCCCGATGGTGGGAACGTTCTATCGGGCGCCCAACCCCGAGGCGACGCCGTTCGTGGGCGAAGGCGACGTCATCGCCCCGGGGCAAACGGTGTGTGTGATCGAAGCGATGAAGCTGTTCAACGAAATCCAAAGCGAGGTCGGCGGGCGCATCGTGCGCGTCCTGGCGGAGAACGCGAATCCGGTCGAGTACGGCCAACCCCTCTTTCTGATCGACCCCACGGCGAATTCCTGACGCATGTTCCGTAAAGTGCTCATAGCAAACCGTGGCGAGATCGCCGTGCGGGTGATCCGCGCCTGCCGCGAACTCGGCATCCGCACGGTGGCGATCTACTCCGAAGCGGATCGCGGCGCGCTGCACGTGCGCATGGCGGACGAGGCATTCTGCATCGGGCCGCCGGCCCCCGCCGAATCGTACCTCAACATCCCCAACATCATGAGCACGGCCGAACTGCTCGGCGTGGACGCCATCCATCCCGGCTACGGCTTCCTCTCCGAGAACCCGCACTTCTCCGAGATCTGTGAGGACGTGAAGATCACGTTCATCGGGCCCTCTCCCGATGCCATTACGGCGATGGGGAACAAGGCGGTGGCCCGTGAGCGGATGCGCGCGGCCGGCGTCCCCGTGATCCCGGGCAGCGGCGGCCCGGTGCGCAGCGAGAGCGAGGCGCTGGACGTGTCCAAGGCCACAGGGTTCCCCCTCATCGTCAAAGCCTCCGCCGGCGGCGGCGGTCGCGGGATGCGGCTGGTGCACACCCGTGAGGATCTGCGGCGGGCCCTGCAGACCGCGCAGTCGGAGGCCGAATCGGCGTTCGGGAGCGGAGAGATCTACATCGAGAAGTACGTGGAAGAACCGCGCCATATCGAGGTCCAGATCCTCGGGGACAAGCATGACAACGTCATCCATCTCGGCGCCAGGGACTGCTCGATCCAGCGCCGCCACCAGAAGCTGCTGGAGGAATCGCCCCCGCCCGGCATCCACGACCGGTTCCTCCGCGCGCTGGGGAAGGCGGCCACGCGCGCCGCGCGCGCCATCGGGTACAGCGGCGCCGGCACGGTGGAATTTCTGGTGGACCGCGACGGGCGCTTCTACTTCATGGAGATGAACACCCGCATCCAGGTGGAGCATCCGGTGACCGAGATGGTCACCGGCGTGGACCTGGTCAAGCAGCAAATCTACGCCGCCGCCGGAGACAAACTCGCCCTGACCCAGGGGGACATCGAGTTTCGGGGGCACGCCATCGAGTGCCGGATCAACGCCGAGGACCCACGGTATGACTTCCGTCCCGCGCCGGGGCGGATCGCGGCGTTTGTCCCACCGGGAGGACCGGGCGTGCGCGTCGATACGCACGCCTACGCCGGGTATACCATCCCGCCGTATTACGATTCCCTGCTGGCCAAAGTTATCGCATGGGCACCGACCCGCAGCGAGGCCATCGCCCGGATGCGCAGGGCGCTGCAGGAGTTCGAGATCCACGGCGTGCCCACCACCATCGCCTTCCACCTGATGGTGCTCGACAACGCGTTTTTCCGGCGTGGCGAAGTCTACACCAATTTTGTCGCGCGAAGGCTGGACCTCACGGAGTTGAGGACTGGAACGACAGGATAGGGGATGAGGGATTGGGGATCAGAATGAGTGGCGTTTTTCAATCCCTAATCCCTGATCCCTAATCCCGAAGTTCGCATGAAGGCCACAACCGCCGCGCCGACGGCGCCGACGTCGTCGCCGAGGGCGGTCAGCACGATGCGGGCATCTCGGGCCGGCTGCTCAAACGCCCGCGCCCGCGCCACCTCGGCCACCGTATCCAGCAGCAAGGCCCCCGCGTTGCTCACGCCTCCGCCGAGGATCACCAGCGCGGGATTCAGCAGATTCAGCAGGTTGGCCACGCCCACCCCGACGTACGTCGCCGCGCGGTGGAAGACTTCCGCGGCTACCTCGTCGCCCGCGGCCGCGGCTTCGGCAACGACCCGGGCGGTGATGTTCGTGATCTCGCCACCGGCACGCGCACGCAAGGTCGTCCTCCGACCTGCGCGCACCGCCTCCTGAGCGCTGCGCGCGATGGCCGGTCCCGCGGCCAGCACTTCCAGACAGCCGGTATTCCCGCACACGCAGCGGGGACCGTTGATGTCGATGGTCATGTGCCCGACCTCACCGGCGGTGCCGCTCACGCCCTGCAACAACTCGCCGCGGATGATGATGCCCCCTCCAATGCCGGTGGACACGGTGATGTAGACGAGATCGTCGACCCCCCGGCCCGCCCCGAACCGCCATTCGCCCAGCGCGGCCGCATCGGCGTCGTTTTCCAGAAAGGCGCCGACCCCGACCCGAGCCGCCAGCAGCGTGCCGAACGGGACGTCGTGCCAGCCCTTGAGGTTGGGCGGCTCGAAGACCATGCCGGTCTCGGGATTGAGCGGACCCGGCGCGCCGACGCCGATCCCCACGATGTCGGTGACCGACAGGCGGGCGGCGGAGAGCACGCGCTCGACGGTCTGTTCCACCGCGGTGACGACGCTGTCCGGGCCTTCCTGCGGTGTGGACACCCGCTCGCGGGCGGCCACACGGCCGTCCTCGCTCACCACCGCCGTGAGGATCTTCGAGCCGCCCAGGTCAACTCCGATGGCCCAGCGTGGCATGTGCCATGGTGTTCGTTCCCGCGATCCCGCGTTCCCACTCGACTCGCCGCTGCGCGGCTCGCTCGTGGTCTTCGACCGCGATGGTTCGAGTCGAGCGCCCTGACCGAGCGAAGCGAGTCGAAGGGTATCTTCGCCGAGGCCCCCAAGGATTCGCTCCCACCGGCACGAAGTAACGCGCCGGACCTCCAACGCGGGAAACGGGGTGGAACGGCATGTCCTTTACGGCGACGTCGCTGATTTACTTCATCGCGGCCGCGATCGTCCTGATCTGGCTGGCGTACAACGCGATCAAGGTCGTGCGCGAGTACCAGCGCCTGGTCGTGTTCCGGCTCGGACGGACAAAGGGTGCGAAGGGCCCCGGGATCGTCTGGCTGTGGCCGGTCGTCGACAAGGCGGTGTGGGTCGATCTGCGGGAGTTCTTCCTGGAAATCCCCTCGCAGCAGTGCATCACGAAGGACAACGCGTCGATCAACATCGACTTCCTGATCTACTTCAAGGTCTTCACCCCGGAGCTATCGGTCATTCAGGTCGCCGACTTCGCCGGCGCCGCCCGCGGCATCGCCACCACGACCCTGCGGGCGGTCGTCGGGGACATCAGCCTGGACGACGTGCTGGCTAAACGCGAGCAGATCAACCAGGTCCTGCGGTCCAAGCTCGACGAGGTCACGGAGCGCTGGGGCGTCAAGGTCACGACGGTGGAAATCCGCGAGATCCTGCCGCCGCGCGAAATCCAGGAAGCGATGACCAAGCAGATGTCCGCGGAGCGCAGCCGCCGCGCGGTGGTCACCGAAGCGCTGGGCAAGCGGGAAGCCGCGATCACCGTGGCCGAGGGCGCGAAGCAGGCGGCCATCTTGGAGGCCGAAGGAGACCGGCAGGCCGCGATCCTCCGCGCCGAGGGTTTTTCGCTGGCCCTGGAAAAAATCTACACCGTCGCCAAGGGCATCGACAGCAAGACGCTGACCCTGCAGTACTTCGAGGCCCTGAAGGCGCTGGGACAGGGGGCGAGCACGAAGTTCATCTTCCCGCTGGAGTTCACGAAGCTGCTGAAGCCGCTGGTGGAGATGACCGGCGAGGCCACCGGAGAACGCTAGACGACGGCCTGCTCCGTCTGCGGATCGAACAGGTGCATCTTGCGCATGTTGCAGACCACGTCGATGGTGTCGCCCATCGTGGCCGAGCTGCGTGCATCGACGCGGGCCACGATCGAGCTGCCGCCGACCGTGAGGTAGAGGATCACATCTGAGCCCAGGGGCTCGTGGACGTCGACCCCGGCTTGGATCGTCCAGCCCGGGGGCGCGTCGGTGGCCAGGGCCCGGTCCTGGATGTCCTCGGGCCGGATGCCGAAGACGACCTTCTTGCCCACCCAGGCCATCGCCTGCGCGGCAATTGCGGCGGGGACCTCCAGAACGAACCCGTCCGCACTGACCACGGTCTTACCATCGTGGGCGGCGAGGGAGGCGTCGATGAAATTCATCGCCGGGCTGCCGATGAATCCGGCCACGAACAAATTGGCCGGCCGCTCGTAGAGGTTCAGCGGCGAGTCGACCTGCTGCACCAGACCGTCGCGCATGACCACGATGCGGTCGCCCATCGTCATCGCCTCGACCTGATCGTGGGTGACGTACACGGTGGTCGTGCGAAGCCGCGCGTGCAGCTTCTTGATCTCCGCGCGGGTCTGCACGCGTAGTTTGGCGTCGAGGTTGGACAGCGGCTCATCCATCAGGAAGACCTGCGGTTCGCGTACGATCGCCCGCCCCAGCGCCACCCGCTGGCGCTGCCCGCCGGACAGCTGTTTGGGTTTGCGGTCGAGCAGCGCCTGGATCCCGAGCATCTCCGCCGCTTCCTTGACCCGGCGGTCGATCTCGCCGCGTTCGTACTTGCGCAGCTTCAGGCCGAAAGCCATGTTGTCATAGACCGACATGTGCGGGTACAGCGCGTAGTTCTGGAACACCATGGCGATGTCGCGGTCTTTCGGGGGGACGTCGTTGACCCGGCGGTCGCCGATGTAGATATCGCCGCCGGTCGCCTCCTCCAGCCCCGCGATCAGACGCAGGCACGTCGTCTTCCCGCAGCCCGACGGCCCGACCAGCACCGTGAACTGCTTGTCGGGAATTTCCAGCGAGACGTTGTTCACGGCGGTGACACCGCCGAATCTTTTGGAGACCCCGTCCAGCTGCACGCGTGCCACTGCCCTACCCCCTACGTTCGTGAACCGTGAATAGTGAATCGTGAATGGCGATTGCCCCTGATTCACGAATCACGAATTCACGATTCACTGAGTCGTTTCTTGAGTTCCTCGATCACCGCCACCGGCGTGGGATCGACGCCCCGCAGCAGCGCGAGGTACACACTGGCCAGATCGCCGACGGCAATGACCGAGAGCAGCCGTGCCAGCGCCCCGGTACCGCGCGTGGTGACCTCATCGACCGATCCCGCCCTCGCAAACGCGAGGTCCCGCGTAATCTCCACCCGGCGCCGCAACCGCTCCGCTTCGCGGCCGTCGTGCAGCACCACCACCGCGAGCCGGGCGGCCAGATCGGCGTCGAGCCCCCATCCGACGGTTTCGTTGTGATTCAATTCGGGAAACGTGTTCCACACCGCAAACGTTTTGGCATTCTCGTTGAGCTGGTCCTTCCACCGCTGCGCCGCGGGTTCCAGGAACGGGGTGGCGCTGTAGATGACCGGGATACGGTGGAGAAACGCGGCGGCCAGGCGGCGGGACTCGTTCGACGGCGCGTCCAGCTCCGCGTCGTCGAGGATTCCGGCGAGCACATCGGCCGCCTCGGCGGCTTCCTCGTCCAGCACGCGGGTCACCCCGTTCCGGCTGAGTGCGGAGACCATAGGCAGGAACAGGTACGGCAGCGCCGCCCGCGGCGGAATGCCCGCCGGAACGATCACGGTCTGGTGCCCGTTCGCCTGCGCCCGCTCCCGGAGCGTCCCCCCCGAGGTGATCGCCACGCAGGTCGCGCCGCGCCGCGCCGCCTCCGCGTAGGCGGTGAGTGTCTCCTCGGTGTTTCCGGAATAGCTGCAGACGAACACGAGCGTCTTCGCATCGACAAACGCCGGCAGCCGGTACTCTTTGACCACGACGACGGGAATCGACACGTCATCGAGCAGCAGGGTGCGGAGGAGATCGCCGCCGATGCCGGAGCCCCCCATGCCGATGGCGACGATGGCCGCCGGCGGCTCCCCGGACAACGCCACATCGGCCCCCAGCGCCCACGCCCGGCGGCATACCTCGGGCAATCGCCGCACGAGGTCCAACATCCCCTGGGGGTCGCCTGCCGTGCGCAGGCCAGTGTCGGTGGCCATGGCTGCATCGTCAGTGTTCGGGCGCACGGACAGCGATACCTCCGCGCTCCCGCAAGGGCCGCTGCACACCGCCACGAATCACATTCCCATGCACCGGCCGGCCCTCCCCTTTCTGGGACGCGCTGTGCTCAGCGGCTCCGAACTCAGGCGCCTGCGGGAGCTGCGCGAGGCGATCCGGGTCGAAGCGGCCCGGTTGCCCCGGTCCCTCCTCCGCGAGCTGCTCGAGGTACTGGAGGCGGCCCGGCCGTGGCAAGCGAACCGGCCCGCGGTGCCGGAGATGTCCCGCCCCGAACTGCTGCGGGCGATCCGCTGGCGCCTGGGCACGATCCCGTCCGGCGGGGCCGAAGCCGCAGGGGCATTCCTGGAGCGCCACCGCCGGCGCAGGCCGCGGGTGGACCCGCGCACCGCCGGATCCCGAAAGCGGATGCCACACACATGAAAGTGCTCATCACCGGCGGAGCCGGATTCATCGGGTCGCACGTCGCCGACGCGTACGTGGCGGCCGGCGACGAGGTCATCGTCGTGGACAACCTCAGCGCCGGGCGCCGCGAGTACGTGCCGGCCGCCGCGCGGTTCTACGAGGTGGACATCCGCAGCGACGCCCTGCGCGAGGTCATGGATCGGGAGCGGCCCGACGTCGTCGGCCACCATGCCGCGCAGGCGTCCGTCTCCGTCTCCGTGCAGCATCCGCAGCTCGACGCGGAGGTGAACGTGGTCGGCACCATCAACGTGCTGGCGCTGTGCGCAGAGTTCGGGGTGCGCCGCGTCGTACTGGCCTCGACCGGCGGGGCGATCTACGGCGAGCCCCAGGGGACGCTGCCGGTCGATGAAACGCACCCCATCCACCCGCTGGCGCCGTATGGGATCAGCAAATACGTGGGGGAACTCTACCTGCGCTACTTCAGCGCCGGCGGCCCCTCGGCGGCGGTGCTGCGGTATGCCAACGTGTACGGCCCGCGACAGGATCCACGCGGCGAAGCCGGCGTCGTCGCCATCTTTGCCCAAGCGATGCTGGAGGGACGCGCGCCGGTGGTGTTCGGCGACGGGACCCAGACGAGGGATTTCGTGTACGTCGAAGACGTGGCCCGGGCGAATCTGCTGGCGTCGCGGTCGGAGGCGTCCGAGACCGCCAACATCGCCACCGGCATCGAGACGTCGGTCAACGACATCTACCGCGAGCTGGGACGCCTCACCGGGTACTCCGGACCTCCGCAGCACGCCCCCGTGCGGAAGGGTGACGTGTACCGAATCGCGCTGGATCCGGCGCGCGCACGAAAGTGGCTGGACTGGACTCCACAGATTTCGCTCGATGAAGGCCTCCGCCGGACGGTGGGGTGGTTCACGCGCCAGGACATGTCCCCAGTGTAGCCAAGGGAACCGCATGCACCGCCCGCGCGTGCTCGCGTTCATTCTTGCCGGCGGCAAAGGCGAGCGCCTCTATCCGCTGACGCGCGACCGCGGCAAACCGGCGGTGCCGTTCGGCGGGAAGTACCGGATCGCGGACTTCGTGCTCAGCAACTTCGTCAACTCCGGCATCTACGCGCTGTACGTGCTCGTGCAGTACAAGGCCCAGTCACTGATCGAGCACCTGCGCAACGCGTGGCGGCTGGGCGGGGTGCCGGACCACTTCATCATCATCGTGCCCCCCCAGATGCGGCGGGCGGAGGTCTGGTACCAGGGGACCGCGGACGCCGTCTATCAGAACCTGAATCTGGTGCGGGACTTCCACCCCGACGTCATCGCCATCTTCGGTTCCGATCACATCTACCGCATGGACATCAGCGCGATGATCGAGTTCCACGTCGAGCAACACGCGGACGTGACCGTGGCCGCCCTGCCGGTGTCGATCGAGGAGGCGCGCAGTTTCGGGGTCATCGAAACCGCTGCGGACGGACGCATCGTCAGCTTCCAGGAGAAGCCCGCGCTGCCGGCGCCGCTGCCCGCGGATCCCCTCCGCGCCTTCGCCTCGATGGGCAACTATGTCTTCAGGCGGGAGGCCATCGTCGACGCGCTGCTCGACGACGCCCGCAAAGACACCGAGCACGATTTCGGACGGACGATCATCCCCGCCATGGTGCCCGACCGGGCGGTCTATGCGTTTGACTTCCTGCAGAGCAGCATCCCCGGGCTGCAGCCCTACGAGGAGTTCGGCTACTGGCGCGATGTGGGCACGATCGGCACATACTGGCAGGCGCACATGGACCTGCTGGGCGCCGAGCCCCGGCTGGATCTGTCCAATTCGCGCTGGCCGATTCTCACCGACCCGTTCCCCGGCCCGTCGGCGCGGCTGATCGACGGAACGGTCTCCGACGCGCTGATCGGTGAGGGGTCCATCGTGGAGGGCGCCGCGGTGCGGCGGTCGATCATCGGGCGCGGCGTGCGGATCGAACGAGGCGCAGTCGTGGATGAATCTATCGTCATGGATCACACCATCGTGCAGTCCGACGCGCGGCTGCGGAGAACGATCGTCGACCGGTACAATATTGTCGAGCGCGGCGTGGTCACGGGCGATGATCCGGATGCCGACGCCCGACGGTATCACGTCGACGCCTCAGGGATCATCGTCATTCCCCGCGGACACACGCGTTTCTAACCGCACGGCTCCAGAGTCTCCACGGTCTTCATAGTCTTCACAGTCTTCACAGTCTCCACGGTCGACATTTTCGTCTGGCCTAGCTCCCCGCGAGCGGTAAGCAGAGTGCAGACCGCGCAGACCGTGTAGACTCAAATAGAGGATGCAGCCCAGCGAAACCGCTCAGCGCGTCGCCGTTGCCCACGTCTGGCCCGAGATTGAAGGCGGCCGCTTTCCAATCAAGCGCATCATTGGAGACGTCGTGACCGTCGACGCCGACGTGTTTGCGGACGGGCACGACGCGATCGCCTGCGCCCTGCGCTTTCGGCATCAACGCGAGCGCCGGTGGAACGAGACGCCAATGGCGTTGCTCTCCAACGACCGCCGGCGCGGGGCGTTCGTCGTCGACCAGTTGGGCCGGTACCACTATACGATCGTCGCCTGGCCGGATCCGTTTGCCACGTGGCTGTCCGATTTTGCGAAATGGCTGAACGCCGGAAACGACATCCGCATGCAGCTGGCGATCGCCGCGGAGCTGGTCAACGCGGCCGCCGCGCGGGCGCGGGGCGCCGACCGGACGACGCTGCGGGCCGCCGCGGCGCGACTGGGCGCCGCAGACGATGGGGCGGTGGCGCAGGCGCGAGATCCTGACCTGCAGTCCCTGGTGGCCCGATATGCCGACCGCTCGACGGCCACCGCCTACGACCGGGAGCTGGAGGTGATCGTCGACCGCGAGCGGGCGCGGTGTGCCGCCTGGTATGAGCTCTTTCCCCGATCCACCGCGCCGACCCCGGGGAGGCACGGCACCTTTGCCGACATGGAACGCCGGCTGCCTTACGTGGCGGAGCTGGGTTTCGATGTCGTATACTTCCCGCCGATTCATCCCATCGGCGTCACCAACCGGAAAGGCAAGAACAACGCACCGTTCGCCGGTCCCGGGGATCCGGGCAGCCCCTGGGCGATCGGCGCCGGCTCTTGCGGGCATGACGCCATCCACCCGGACCTGGGCACGCTGGACGACTTCGCTCACCTGCTGGCCGCCGCCCGCGCACTGGACCTGGAGGTGGCGCTCGATCTGGCCTTCCAGTGCTCACCCGACCATCCGTACGTGCGGGATCATCCGGAATGGTTCCGGCGCCGGAGCGACGGCGCGATCCAGTTCGCCGAAAATCCGCCCAAGAAATACGAGGACATCTACCCGCTGGACTTCACGACCATCTCCGCGCCGGCGCTGTGGGAGGAACTGCGCCGGGTCGTCGAGTTTTGGATCGGCCAGGGGGTGCGGATCTTCCGGGTCGATAATCCGCACACCAAGCCCTTCACCTTCTGGCAGTGGCTGCTGACGGAGATCGGCCGTGCGCATCCCGACGTCATCTTCCTCTCCGAGGCGTTCACACGTCCGAACATCATGTACCGTCTGGCGGCACTGGGGTTCAGCCAGTCGTACACGTATTTCGCCTGGCGCAACACCCGCGCCGAGTTGACGGACTACTTCACCGAACTCACCCAGACCTCGCTGCGCGAGTACTTCCGGCCCAACCTGTGGCCCAACACACCAGACATCCTCACGGCCTACCTGGTCGACGGCGGCCGAAGCGCGTTTGTGATCCGGTTCGTGCTGGCCGCCACCCTCGGCGCCAGCTACGGCATCTATGGCCCAGCGTTTGAACTGTGCGAGGCCACGCCGCTGGCGGCGGGGAAAGAAGAATATCTGAACTCCGAGAAGTTCGAGATCCGCCACTGGGATCTGGACCGACCAGAATCCCTGCGGGAGATCATCACGCGCGTGAACACGATCCGCCGCACCAATCCGGCGCTGCAGGCCGATGTGGGGCTGCGCTTCCACCCCACCGACAACGAGAACCTGCTCGTCTACTCCAAATCCACCCCGGATGCCGGCAACGTCGTGCTCGTGGCCGTGAACCTCGACCCGCTCTGGGTCCAATCCGGCTGGACCGATCTGTCGCTGTCGGCGCTGGGCCTCGATCCCGCCCGGCCGATCGAGGCGCACGACCTGCTGACCGACACGCGCCACCGGTGGCGCGGCCCGCGGAACTTCGTGCAGCTGGATCCGGCGGTGATGCCCGCGCATATCTTCCGGCTCACGCAGGCTCCGGAGGC
The DNA here is from genome assembly GCA_036505015.1 of bacterium. GTDB lineage: Bacteria > Sysuimicrobiota > Sysuimicrobiia > Sysuimicrobiales > Kaftiobacteriaceae > DASXUC01. The sequence goes on from DASXUC010000070.1 coordinate 32,774, forward strand.
GCGCTGATGGCCCGGCGGCCCTCAGCCCGCGTCCGCCGGCCCGTGCTGACCCGCCCCGGCCCGGCAGACGCGCCGGAGCGCGATCCCCTGTGGTACAAGGACGCGGTGATCTACGAACTGCACGTCCGCGCGTTCTTTGACAGCAATGGGGACGGCATCGGCGACTTCCGGGGGCTGACCGCGAAACTCGACTACCTGCGGGACCTCGGCGTTACGGCGATTTGGGTGCTGCCATTCTATCCCTCCCCGTTGAAGGACGACGGCTACGACATCGCCGATTACACGGACGTCCACCCGGCCTACGGCACGCTGCGGGACTTTCGGGAGTTCGTGCGCGAGGCACACCGCCGGGGCCTGCGGGTCATCACCGAACTGGTGTGCAACCATACCTCCGACCAGCACCCGTGGTTTCAGCGCGCCCGGGCCGCCCGGCCGGGAAGCACCGCGCGGCGGTTTTACGTCTGGAGCGACGACACGACCCGCTACACGGACGCGCGCGTGATCTTCAAAGACTTCGAAACCTCAAACTGGACGTGGGATCCGGTCGCCGGCGCCTACTACTGGCACCGCTTCTACACGCACCAGCCCGATCTGAACTTCGAGCATCCCCGGGTGCGCGCGGCGATCCTGAAGGTGCTGGAGTTCTGGCTGGACACCGGGGTCGATGGCCTGCGCTTGGACGCCGTGCCGTACCTGTACGAACGCGAGGGTACCAACTGCGAGAACCTGCCGGAGACCCACGATTTCTTGAAGGAACTCCGCCGCCATGTGGACCGGCACTACGCCGACCGCATGATCCTGGCGGAGGCCAACCAGTGGCCGGAGGATGCGGCCGCCTACTTCGGCGCGGGCGACGAATGCCACATGGCCTTCCACTTCCCGCTGATGCCGCGCATGTTCATGGCCCTGCGCATGGAAGACCGGTTCCCCGTCCTCGACATCCTGCGCCAGACGCCCGCCATCCCGGCGAGCGCCCAGTGGGCGCTGTTCCTGCGCAACCACGACGAGCTCACCCTGGAGATGGTCACGGACGAAGAACGCGACTACATGTACCGGGTGTACGCGCACGATCCGGCGATGCGCATCAACCTCGGCATCCGCCGCCGGCTGGCGCCGCTGCTGGGGAACCACCGCCGCCGCATCGAGCTGATGACGGGGCTGCTGTTTTCCCTGCCGGGCACGCCCGTGATCTACTACGGGGATGAAATCGGCATGGGGGACAACATCTTCCTCGGGGACCGCAACAGCGTGCGCACGCCGATGCAGTGGAGCGGGGACCGCAACGCCGGGTTCTCGTCGGCCAATCGCCAGCGCCTGTACCTGCCGGTGATCGTCGATCCCGAATACCACTTCGAGACCCTCAACGTCGAGGTCCAGCAGAACAACCCGCACTCGCTGCTGTGGTGGACCAAGCGCCTCATCGCGCTGCGCCGGCAGCACCGCGCCTTCGGCCGGGGGAGCCTGCACGTGCTGCAGCCCGAGAACCCGAAGGTCCTGGCGTTCGTGCGCCGGTTGGACGACGAGCTGATTCTCGTCGTGTGCAACCTGTCGCGGTTCGTGCAGGGCGCGGCCATCGACCTGCACGAGTTCCGGGGCGCCGTGCCGGTGGAGATGTTCGGCCGGGTCGAGTTTCCGCCCGTGACCGACGCGAGCTATTTCTTCACGCTGGGACCGCACGCGTTTTACTGGTTCTCGCTCGAGCAGCCCCGCACAGACGGCCTGCGCCCGCTCGGACGCCCCATACGCATCACGCTCCCGGCCGAGGCCTCGCTCTCTGTGGACGGACCGGCCGGCGGGCCGCTGCAGCAGGCACTGGCGGCGGCGCTGCCGCCGTACCTGGCGAGCGCACGGTGGTTCGCGGGCAAAGCGCGCCGCGTGAAAGCCGTGCGGGTCGCCGACACGGTACCGGTCCCATCCGTGGCACCGGGCGCGGGCATCGTGATCGCCACCGTGGACTATACCGACGGCGATCCGGAGACCTATGCCCTGCCGGTGGCGGTGGCCGCGGGCGCGGCATCGGCGGGGATCGCCGCCGCGCAGCCCCAGGCGGTCATCGCGGAGCTGACCTCGGCCGATCACACCGCGTCCGGGGTGATCTACGACGCTTTGATCGACCCGGCGTTCTGCCGCGCCCTGCTGGATGCCATCGGCGGGCGCCGTCATCTGCGCAGCGCACGTGGGGAGATCGTGGCCGCCCCGACGCGGGCCTTCCGGCGAGTTGCCGCCGGTGCGGAAGGACCCATCACGTTGATCCGGTCCGAACAGACGAATTCCTCGGTCGTGTACGGCGATCGGCTGATCATGAAGCTGTTCCGGCGCCTGGAACCGGGGATCAATCCAGACGTGGACGTGGGACGCTTTCTCACCGAGCACGGGTTCGCACACACGCCGGCGGTGGCAGGGGTGCTGGAGTATCGTAGCGGCGGGGCTCACACCGCCGTGGCGATCCTCCAGCAGTTCGTGCGGAACCAAGGGGATGCCTGGCAGTACACGCAGGACAGCCTGCACCAGTTCTTCGATCAGGTGATGTCGGCCGGGCCGGCGGGCGAGCTGCCCGCACCCTCGGCGGCGGTCCTGGTCGACCGCGCGGAGACCGACCTGCCGCAGCACGCGGGTGAACTGCTGGGCGCCTACCGGGAGTCGGCGCGGCTGCTGGGGCAGCGGACGGCGGAACTCCACCAGACGCTGGCGTCGGACCGCAACGCACCCGAGTTCGCGCCGGAACCGGTGACGATGCATTACCAGCGCTCGATGTATCAGTCGATGCGCAACCTGCTCAGCCGGGTGCTGGCCCACGCCGGCGCGCAGCGTGCCGCGGTGCCGGGATCATTGGCCGCAGATCTGCGGGAGGTCGGCGCCATGGAGGAGGCGATCGGGCGGCGGTTTGCGGCGGTCCTGGAGCAGCGCATCACCGCCAGCCGGATTCGCATCCACGGCGATTACCATCTCGGACAGGTCCTGTACACCGGCAAGGATTTCGTGATCATCGATTTCGAGGGCGAGCCATCGCGGCCACTCGGCGAGCGCCGCATGAAGCGGCTGGCCCTCCGCGACGTGGCGGGGATGATCCGGTCGTTCCACTACGCGGCCTATACGGCGCTGGTGGCGGTCGAGCGCAGCGGGCTCGCGCGCGGTGAGACCCTGGCCGCGCTGGAACGCTGGGCCGAGTTCTGGTCCCTGTGGACGAGCGCGACCTTCCTGCGGTCCTACCTGCTCACAGCGGGCACGGCACCGTTCATCCCGGGCTCGCGCCGCGAGCTTACCGCGCTGCTGGATGCGCTGCTGCTGGAAAAGGCCGTCTACGAGCTGGGGTACGAACTCAACCACCGGCCGGCCTGGGTCCCCATCCCGCTGCGCGGCATCACGCAACTGATGCGGGGCTGATGGTCCCGCATTGACGACCAACGACCAACGACCAACGACCAACGTCCGAGCGCTGCGCGCTCTGGCTCGGCTGTATGATGTGCAGACCGCGTACACCGACATCACCGGACGCCGCCGGGTCGCTTCCGTGGAATCGCTGCTGCGGGTGCTGCAGGCCATGGGGGCTCCGCTGCGACAGATCGCGGATGCGCCCAGCGCGCTGCGCGAGCGGACGCATCTGCTGGCCGAGGAGCTCATCGACCCGGTCATCGTGCGGAAGGAAGGGCCGCCGTCCCCGCTGACGCTCCGGCTGATCAGGCGGCGCGTGGGGATCGAACTCATCCGCGAAGACGGAGCCGCCTACCGATGGACCGTGACCCCCCAGAGGGTCGGGCCGCAGCCGGTGGCAGTGCCGGTGTCCCTTGCGCCAGGGTACTACACGCTGCGGGTCGAGTCCGGACCCGCGGCGGCGCAGAGCACGCTGATCGTCGCCCCGCGGCGCGCGTTTTCGCCCGGCCCCATCGAGAAGCTGTGGGGGGTATTTCTTCCACTGTATGCGCTGCGCACGGCGAAGGACTGGGGAGCGGGAGATTACGCGGCGCTGGACCGGCTCGCGGCGTGGGTCGGCACGCTCGGTGGGTCGGTCGTGGCGACCCTGCCGCTGCTGCCGGTGTTCCTCGACCGTCCGTTTGATCCCAGTCCGTACGCACCGGTGAGCCGCCGGTGCTGGAACGAGTTTTACATCGACGTGGAGGGCACCCCCGAATTGTCCCGCTCGCCCGCCGCGCAGGCCGTGCTCGCATCGCCGGCCTTCCAGCGCGCCCTGCGGCGCCAGCGCCGTGCGCCGCTCGTCGACTACCGCGCCCAGATGCGGGACAAACGCAGGGTGCTGGAACTGCTGGCCGATGTGTTCTTCACGCAGGCGCCGCCCTCGCGCCGCGCCGCCTTGGACCGGTTCACGACCGCACATCCCGCCGCCGGCGATTACGCCCGGTTTCGCGCCGTGATGGATCGGCAGCAGCGACCGTGGTCCGAGTGGCCGGCCCGCCTGCGCGATGGGAACGTACGGCGGGACGACTACGACGAACGCGCCCGACAGTACCATCTGTACGCGCAGTGGGCTGCGCACGAACAGTTCACGGCCGCCAGCACCGCGCTGCGGCGGCGTGGCGGCATCGTGTACCTTGATCTCCCGCTGGGCACGCACGCCGTGGGATACGATGTCTGGCGCGAGCGCGACGCCTTTGCCGCCGGCGTTTCCACCGGCGCCCCGCCGGATACCTTCTTCGGCCAGGGACAGAACTGGGGGTCGCCGCCGCTGCATCCGGAGCGGCTGCGCCGCCAGGGGTACAGATATTACATCGAATGTGTGCGGCACCACCTGGCCCATGCCAGCCTGCTGCGGATCGACCACATCATGGGACTGCACCGGTTCTTCTGGATCCCCCGCGGCATGGTCGCCGCCGATGGGGTCTACGTCCGCTATCGGGCTCGAGAGTTCTATGCCATCCTGGCGGTGGAATCGATGCGGCATCGCGCCATGATCGTCGGTGAGAACCTGGGCACGGTGCCGGCCTACGTCAACGCGGCGATGCGCCGCCACGGTGTGCTGCAGACGTACGTGGTGCAGTATTCCCTTCGCCCCGACGCACAGGCGCCGCTGATCCCTGCACCCGCGGATGCCGTGGCCAGTCTGAACACCCACGACATGCCGCCGTTCGCCGCATTTTGGGCGGGACGAGAACTGCGAGACCTGCGCGCGCTGGGCCAGCTCGATGCGCCGCACGCGGCGGCCGAGTGGGATCGTCGCCGGGCCACGCTCCATCACCTCGCGGCGTTTCTCTCCCGGCGGGGCCGCCTGCGCTCCCCCGCCACGCCCCGGCGCATGCTGCGGGGACTGCTGTCCTACCTGGGCGCCGGCCCGGCGCGCATCGTGCTGGTCAGTCTGGAAGACCTGTGGCTGGAGACCGCGCCCCAGAACGTCCCGGGCACCTCGGACGAACGGCCGAACTGGCGGCGCAAAGCCCGCTTCACGCTGCATCAGATTCGGCGGATGCGCACGGTCATCGACACCCTGCGCGATCTCGCCCGTGCCCGTCGGGTGGACACCTGATGGCGCCCCGCCGCCTCCCGTCTCGCGTGCGGCATGACCTCAGCCGGCTCACCGATGACGACCTGCACCTCTTCAACGAGGGCACGCATCTGCGGCTGTACGACAGACTGGGGGCCCATCCCGCGGAGGCGGGCGGCGAGGCGGGCGGCGAGGCGGGAACGTACTTCGCTGTCTGGGCTCCTGACGCGGAACGCGTGTCCGTGATCGGCGACTTCAATGGATGGACCGCCGGCCGCGAAGCCCTCCGCCCGCGCGGCGTCTCGGGCATCTGGGAAGGGTTCCTGCCGGGCATCGCCCCGGGCGCGGTCTACAAGTATCACGTCACCTCCAGGGTTGCCGGGCACGTAGGGGAGAAGGCCGACCCGTACGGCTTCTACCATGAAGTGCCGCCCCGCACCGGGTCGGTGGTCTGGGACCTTGCGTACGCATGGGGCGACGCCGGCTGGATGGCCGGCAGGGGCAAACGGAACCGCCTGGATGACCCGATCTCGATCTACGAAGTCCACCTCGGCTCGTGGATCCGCTCCCCGGATGCTCCGCACGGACTGCTGGGCTACCGGCTGCTCGCCGAGCGGCTGGCCGATCATGTGACGCGCCTCGGCTTCAGCCATGTCGAGTTCCTGCCGGTGATGGAGCATCCGTTCTACGGATCGTGGGGCTACCAGACGACCGGATACTTTGCCCCCACCAGCCGGTACGGCACGCCGCAGGACTTCATGTTCCTGATCGACTACCTGCACCAGCGGGGGATCGGCGTGATTCTGGACTGGGTACCGTCGCACTTCCCCACCGACGCACACGGCCTGGGATTCTTCGACGGCACGCATCTGTACGAGCACGCCGACGCGCGGAAGGGGCTGCATCCGGATTGGGACAGTTTCATTTTCAACTACGGTCGGAACGAGGTGCGCAGCTTCCTGCTCAGCAGCGCGCTGTTCTGGCTGGACTGCTATCACGCCGACGGGCTGCGCGTCGATGCGGTCGCCTCGATGCTGTACCTGGACTACTCGCGTCCCGACGGCGGGTGGATTCCCAACATCTACGGCGGCCGCGAGAACCTGGAGGCCATCTCGCTGCTGCGGCGGTTGAACGAAGCGGCCTACACGCAGCACCCCGACGTCGTGACCGCCGCCGAGGAGTCCACCGCCTGGCCGATGGTGTCGCGGCCCACCTACATCGGGGGGCTGGGGTTCGGCCTGAAGTGGGACATGGGCTGGATGCACGACACGCTGGTGTACATGAGTAGAGACCCCGTGCACCGCCGGTTCCACCACAACACGATCACGTTCCGGATGTTGTACGCGTTCAACGAGAACTTTCTGCTGCCCCTATCCCACGACGAGGTCGTGCACGGGAAGGGCTCGCTGCTGGCGAAGATGCCGGGATCTGACTGGCAGAAGTTCGCCAACCTGCGCCTGCTGCTGGGCTACATGTACACGCAGCCGGGCAAGAAACTGCTGTTCATGGGCGGCGAATTCGGCCAGTGGCGGGAGTGGCATCATGACGAGAGCCTGGACTGGCACCTGCTCGACGTCCCCCCCCACGCCCGCCTTGCGGCGTGGGTCGCCCGATTGAATGCGCTGTACCGGCAGGAACCGGCCCTCCACGAACTGGACTGCGACCCCGCCGGATTCGAATGGATCGACGCATCCGATGCGGATCAGAGCGCCCTGACGTTTCTGCGCAAGGACCGGCGGGGGAAATCGGTCGCCGTGATCTGCAATTTCACGCCGGTGCCCCGGGACCGCTACCGGGTCGGTGTGCCGGAAGGCGGCGCGTGGGACCTGCTCGCCGACAGTGACGCCGACGCCTTTGGCGGCAGCGGGTATGGCGCGATCGATCGGGCGACCACAGGGCCGATCGCCCACCACGGCCGGCCCTACTCGCTCGAGCTCACGCTGCCGCCCCTGGCCTGCCTGATCTACGGCCGGCAGGGATGATGCCGGTCCAGGATCATCCCGCGGGGGACCGGCAGGGATCCTTCACCGGCGGCGGCCGCTGCGCATTCTGCGTCTGGGCGCCCGCGCCGGACGTCATCGAGCTGCACCTGCTGTCCCCCGACCGCCTCGTTCCACTGGCGCGCGACGAAGCCGGCTATGCCCGTACGACCGTCGAGGGAATCGGCGCCGGCAGCCTGTACTGGTACCGGCTGGACGGCACGGACCTGCCCGATCCCGCCTCGCGGTCTCAGCCTCACGGCGTGCACGGACCATCGCAGGTCGTCGACCCCACCTTCCCGTGGACCGACCAGGGGTGGGCCGGGCTCGCGCTGCCTGACTATCTCATGTATGAAGTGCACGTGGGCACATTCACGGACGGCGGCACGTTCGACGACGTGGTGCCGCACCTGGACGACCTCGCCGAGCTGGGAGTGACGGCCGTTGAATTGATGCCGGTGGCCCAGTTTCCCGGCACGCGGAACTGGGGGTACGACGGCGTCTTCCCGTACGCGGCGCAGGAGAGCTACGGCGGGCCGGCCGGGCTGCGGCGGTTCGTGGACGCCTGCCACCGCCGGGGTCTGGCGGTCGTGCTGGACGTCGTGCACAACCACCTCGGCCCGGAAGGCAACGTGCTGGCGGCCTACGGTCCCTACTTCACCGACCGGTACCGCACGCCGTGGGGCGACGCGCTGAACTTCGACGGGCCGCACAGCGACGAGGTGCGCGCACTCTTCATTGACAGCGCCCTGTGCTGGGTCACGGACTGCCACATCGACGCGCTGCGGCTCGATGCGGTGCACGCGATCGTCGACCACTCCGCGAGGACCTTCCTCGACGCGCTGGCCGAGGCCGTGCACACGCGCGGGGCCGCCCTCCGCCGCCGCATCTACCTGATCGCGGAGACGACGCTGAACGATTCGCGGCTCGTGCGGCCGCGTGCGGCCGGGGGCACCGGGATCGACGCGCAGTGGAACGACGACTTCCATCATGCCCTGCACACCGCGCTGCTGGACGAGCGAGGCGGCTACTACCAGGACTATGCTGGGATCCCCGATCTGGTCCGCGCCTTCCCCGGCGCTTACGTGTACACCGGGCAGTTCTCGGCGTTCCGGCAGCGCAGCCATGGGAACTCGTCGGCGGGCGTGCCGCCGGACCGGTTCGTGGTCTTTGCGCAGAATCACGATCAGATCGGCAACCGCTCGCGCGGCGATCGGCTGGCGGACCTCTTGCCGTTCGAAGCCCTGAAGCTCGCGGCGGGCTGCGTGCTGCTCTCGCCGTGCATTCCGCTGCTGTTCATGGGCGAAGAGTACGGGGAGCGCGCGCCGTTTCCGTACTTTGTCAGCCACACGGACCCCGCACTGGTCGACGCGGTGCGGCGCGGACGCCGGGGGGAGTTTGCGGCATTTGCCTGGGAGGGCGACCCACCCGATCCGCAGGCCGAGGCAACCTTCCGCCGCGCGCGGCTGAATCACCACCTGAAAGACGAAGAGGGCCACCGCACGCTGCGGCAGTTCTACCGGGAGCTGATCCGGCTGCGGCACGCGATCACGCCGCGAGGCGGCCCGCCCCCCCGAGCGCAGGCACAGGACCGGGATGGGGTCCTCGTCGTCGATCGGACGGCCGGCGCCGGGAAGCTGACGATCCTGTACAACTTCCACCCCCGCCCGGCTGAATTCGCCGTCCCGGCGCACCGACCGTGGCGGCGGCTGCTGGACTCGTCTGACGCAGCGTGGGGCGGCCCCGGCGCTGCGGTGCCGGCCGACGTGCGCGCCGGGGCGATGGTCATGCTGAATCCATACGCCTGCGTGGTCTTGGTGGAACCCTGATGGAGCGGTTCATCTGCATCCACGGCCACTTCTACCAGCCGCCGCGGGAGAATCCGTGGCTGGAGGCCATCGAAGTCCAGGACTCCGCCTATCCGTACCACGACTGGAACGAGCGCGTCACTGCGGAGTGTTACGCGACGAACGCGCGCTCGCGCATTCTCGACGAGCAGCGCCGCATCGCGCAGATCGTCAACAACTACGAGCGCATCAGTTTCAACGTCGGCCCCACCCTGCTGGCGTGGCTGGAGCAGTCCGCGCCCGAGGTCTACGCGGCGATCCTCGACGCCGACCGCCGCTCGCTCGAGCGGTTCGACGGCCACGGCTCGGCGATCGCCCAGGCCTACAACCACATGATCCTGCCGCTGGCGAATACGCGCGACCGGGCCACGCAGGTGCGGTGGGGGATCGCCGATTTCACGTACCGCTTCGGCCGCGCGCCCGAAGGGATGTGGCTGCCGGAAACCGCCGTCGACCTCGAGACCCTCGAGATCCTCGCCGCGTCCGGCATCGCGTTTACGATCCTCGCGCCGCACCAGGCGTCGCGGGTCCGCGCGGCCGGCGAGGACGCCTGGCACGAGCTGAGCGGCCCGATCGATCCGACGATGCCCTACGCGGTCCGTCTGCCGTCCGGCCGGTCGATCGCCGCCTTCTTCTATGACGGCCCCATCTCGCGGTCGGTGGCGTTCGAAGGCCTGCTGGACAACGGGGAGCAGTTCGCGCAGCGTCTCCTCGGCGCGCGCTCGCGCGATCGAAGCGGACCGCAGCTCGTGCACATCGCGACCGACGGCGAGACCTACGGGCACCACCACCGGTTTGGTGAGATGGCCCTGGCCTACGCGCTGGACCGGATCGAGCACGGCGAGGACGCGGCCTTGATCAATTACGGCGCCTACCTGGCCCGCTTCCCCCCGACGCACGAGGCCGAGATCGTCGAGCGCACCAGCTGGAGCTGCGCGCACGGCGTGGATCGGTGGTGGCGGGACTGCGGGGACAATACGGGCCTGCATCCCGGATGGACGCAGGCCTGGCGCACCCCGCTGCGCGAGGCGCTGGACTGGCTGCGTGACGCGCTGGCCGGCCCGTACGAGCACGGCGCCGCGCGCCTGCTGCGTGATCCCTGGGCGGCGCGGGACGGCTATGTGGACGTCATCCTCGATCGGTCGGAGGAGCGGGTGGATGAGTTCTTTGCCACACACGCGACTGAGGAGTTGACCGGCGCAGACCGCACCACCGCGCTGCGATTACTGGAGCTGCAGCGCCATGCCATGCTGATGTACACCAGCTGCGGGTGGTTCTTCGACGATCTGTCCGGCATCGAGACGGTGCAGGTCATCGAGTACGCGGCCCGCGCGGTGCAGCTGGCCGCCGACGCGCTGGACATCGATCTGGAAGCGGAGTGGCTGACGGCTCTGGCGCGGGCCGCGAGCAACCTTCCCGAGCAGGGGGACGGACGGCGGATCTACGAGCGGTCGGTCCGCCCCGCCCGGGTGACGCCGGAGGGGGTGGGCGCGCACTACGCGATCAGTTCGTTGTTCGAGTCCTACCCGGACCGCACGCGCCTGTACTGCTTTACGGTGGACCGGGAAGATTACCACCGGGTCGGCTCCGGCCGGGCCAGCCTGGCGGTCGGCCGGGTCACGGTCACCTCCGACATCACCCGCGCCTTCCACCGCCTCGCCTTTGGGGTGCTGCACCTCGGGGACCACAACCTCAACGGCGGCGTCCGCGCATTCGACGGGGAGACCGCCTATGAGGTGATGGCGCAGGAATTGGAAGAGCTGTTCGTCCGCGCGGACGTGGCCGACGTGATCAGGGCCATGGACCGGCACTTCGGAGAGTCCACCTACTCGCTGCAGTCACTGTTCACAGACGAGCAGCGCAAGGTCGTGCGCGAGGTGCTGGAATCGACGCTGATGGAAGTGGAGTCCGCGTATCGGCAGATCTATGAGCGCCACACGCCGCTGATGAACTTCCTGGCGGAGCTCGGCGGCCCGCTCCCGGCACCGTTTCAGGCGGCCGCCGCGTTCGTGATCAACGACAACCTCCGGCGGGCGCTGGGCGCAGATGAGATCGATGCGCCGTGCGTGCGGACGCTGCTGGACGAAGCGAAGACCCGCCGCGTCACACTGGACGCCGCGACGCTGGAGTTCACCTTGCGTCGCACGGTGGAACAGGCGATGGCCGTGCTGACCGCGACGCCATTCGACCTGGCGGCGCTGGATCGTCTCGGCACGCTGGTGGCGGTGGCGAAGCAGCTGCCGTTTGACGTCAACGTCTGGCAGGTCCAAAACGGTTTCTACGATCTGCTGCAGCGGGTGTATCGCGCGCAGCAGGATCGCGCCGCCGAGCACGACGCCGACGCCGCCCGCTGGATCGCCCGGTTCGAGGAGATCGGCGCGGCGCTCTCGGTGCGTGTTGGCTGAGCCTCCCGCGTCGCCGCCGGATTCCACCTACCGGATCCAGTTCAGCCGCCGCTTCACGTTCCGCGATGCGCTGGCGATCGTCCCGTATCTCGCCGCGCTGGGGATCGGGTCCCTCTACGCCTCGCCGCTGCTGTCGGCGCAGCCGGGAAGCGCGCACGGCTACGACGTGATCGATCCCACGCGGCTCAACCCGGACGTGGGGACGCCGCAAGAGTTTGAGACCCTGGTGGACGCGCTGCACGTCCACGGCATGGGACTGCTGCTGGACATTGTGCCCAACCATATGGCCGCGGTCCCTGAAAACCGATGGTGGTGGGACGTGCTGGCGAACGGACCGAGTTCGCCGTTTGCACGATACTTCGATATTGACTGGACCGCCGATCCCGGCGCGGCAGGCCCGCGGGTCATCCTGCCGATCCTCGCCACCGGCTACCGCCTCGCGCTGACCCGCGGCGATTTCAGGGTCGTGCTGACCGAGCGCGGATTCGTCGTGCGCTACGCGGGGCGCGCGCTCCCCCTGGAGGTGGCCTCGTGGGGTGTGCTCGTCGAGTGGCTCCGCGCCGGGCCCACCGGCACCGACCTGCGTGCGTGGCTGGACGAGCTCAGCGCCCCCCTGGCGGAGCTGCCGGGCTATGCGGAGACGCAGCCCGCGCGCCTGGCGGAACGGTCCCGGCTCGCCGGGCAACTCGCCGGCGTGGTGGAACGGATCAGCGCTGAGGCATCGACCCGCGCGCGGATCGATGCACGCCTCGCTGAGCTCGATCGTGAGCGCCTCGACGTCCTGCTGAACGTACAACCGTATCGGCTGCGGTTCTGGCGGAACGGCATCGCCGCGCTGAACTACCGGCGGTTCAGCGACGACAGCACGCTGGTCGGGGTGCGGGTGGAGGATCCCGACGTACTGGCGGCAACCCACGCCTTGATCTTCGCACTCGTCGACCGCGCTCTGGTCGACGGGCTGCGGGTCGATCATATCGACGGATTATGGGATCCGGAACGCTACCTGCGGCGGATCGCCGCGCGCTGCCCCGGCTGTTACCGTGTCGTCGAGAAAATCCTGTCCACCGGTGAAGCGCTCCCGGAGGCCTGGCCGGTGGCGGGCACGACCGGCTACGACTTCATCGGCGTCCTCACCGGAGTCCTTGTGGATGCCGGCGGACTCGGCGCCCTCGCCGCCGCCTACGCGGAGTGGACCGGATCGCCGTCCTCGTTTGAGGACGTGGCGGTCGCCTGCAGGAAGCGTGTGATCGGCGATCTCTTTCCCGCTGAGTTCCGGCAGCTGCGAGACGCATTGGTCGCCGCCGCCGGTGCAGATCCGGACGAAGCGCCGAGTCTGGCGGATGCACTGCTCGAACTGACCGCACACCTGGGTGTCTACCGCACGTACGTGACGGAGCGTGGGATGTCGGTGGCGGATCGGGCCGCCATCGACGATGCCGCGGCCCGATCCGGGCATGCGCGCGCGGACCTGCGCGCGGCCATCGACGCGGTGCGCCGCGTCCTGCTCCGGGACGCTGTGGGTGCGGGATCGGATCTGGTGCGGCGCTGGCAGCAGTTCACCGGACCGGTCATGGCCAAAGGCGTGGAAGATACGGCCTTCTACGCGGACAACCGGTTCCTCGCGCTCAACGACGTGGGGATCGATCCCTCAGCCCGCGCGGGGGGCGTGCCGCTGTTCCATCAGCGGAATCTCCGCACGCAGGCGCGCTGGCCGGCGGCGATCAGCGCCACCGGCACGCACGATGCCAAGCACAGCGAGGACATCCGGGCCCGATTGGCCGTGCTCTCCGAAATCCCGGAGCGCTGGGCGCAGCAGATCGCCCGCTGGCGCGAGGCGGCCGCAGCGCTGAAACCGCGTGTGCGCGGCGCGGCCGTCCCCGGGCCCAACATGGAACTGCACATCTATCAGACGCTGCTCGGGGCCTGGCCGCTGGCGGATGATGGGCTGGACGCGTTCCGCGAGCGCATCGCGCGCTACGTCGTGAAGGCGGCGCGCGAAATCAAACTCCGCACGTCGTGGCTGTCCCCCGACGAGCATTACGAGCGGGCGCTGGTGCGCTTCACCGCGTCGCTGCTGGACCCCGCCGCCGGCGCCGGCTTCCTCGCGCGCTTCCTGCCGTTCCAGCGGGAGATCGCCTACGCCGGCATGCTGAACGCCCTCAGCCAGGTGCTGTTGAAAACGGCCTCGCCGGGGGTGCCCGATTTCTATCAGGGAACGGAAGGGTGGACGCTCGATCTCGTCGATCCGGACAACCGGCGGCCGGTTGATTTCGCGCAGCGGCGGGCGATGCTCGATGCGCTGCTGCCCCAGGTCGCTCAGCCGGACCCGCGCGCCGTCGAGGTGCTGCTCGCCGCGTGGCCCGACGGCCGGATCAAGTGCTACGTCACGATGATCGGACTGCGGCTCCGCCGGCAGCACCGCGAGGTCTTTGCCGCGGGCGCATACCTGCCGCTCGCGGTGACGGGCCCACACGCCGCCCACCTCTGCGCCTTCGCGCGCCGATCGGGCCAGACCTGGATCGTCGCCGCGGTGCCCCGGATGGTCATGCGCCTGACCGGTCCGCAGCGCCTCCCCATCGGCGCATCCGTGTGGGCCGACACGGCGCTGACGCTGCCTGGGGATGCTCCCCGCCGGTGGCACGATGCCCTGACCGGCATGCCCGTGGACGCCCGCGCGGGAATCCCCGCCGGGGAGTTGTTCGCGTGTTTCCCGGGTGCGCTAGTGGTCGGACGCGCTCCCTGACGCGGGATGCACCCGGGGGGCGTGCAACCAGCGTGGGATCAGCTGCAGGAACCGGCTGACCTCGTCGACGTCCTGGGCGAGGTACTGCGCTTCGGTCGCATAGGGCGTATGCCCCACTTTGATGGTGACCCCGTCGTCGCGCAGCACGCGGAACGCGTCCTCATCGGTGCGATCATCGCCGATGTAGATCGGGCAGACCCGCGACGGCCACTCCTTGTCTGCCAGCCGGCGCAGCAGGGCCAGCACCGCGCGGCCCTTGTCCCACACCACGCCCGGGCGGACCTCAAGGTGTTGCTTGCCCTGGTGGACCACCAGCGCGCCGGCGGGAAGCCCCTCCACTTCCTCCAGCACCGCCACCCGCACGTCTTCGACCCTGGCGCGGGCGAGGTTGCGGTAGTGGACGGCGGCGGTGAGCCCTTTGTCTTCGACCAGCACACCGGGAAGGTCCCGCAGCCGCCTGCGGATGCGCCGGCAGAACGCGGCAATCCGGGGCCTGGCCTCGTTCGCTTCGGGATGGACCCACGCGAAATCGGGACCGGCCATCTCCAACCCCTGGTTGCCCACGTAGATGACCCCGGCGAGACCGACCCGGTTGCGCAGATCGTCCAGCCGCCGGCCGCTGACGATGGCCACCGGCACGCCGGCATCCAGCATCCACTGCAGCTCACCGGCCACCCGCTCCGGCATCTCCGCGAGCGCAGGTTCACTCACGATCGGCGCGAGCGTCCCGTCAAAATCGAGCAGCAGCACCGGCGGCCGCTCGGTGATCCGGCGCCGGACCGCCTCCGCATGATCCGCCAGCCAGCGGGTGCTGACCCGCGCCGCCAGCAGGCGCGTGGCGGTTTCCATCAGCTGCATCATCCAGTCGTAAATATCGTGCTCCGCGACATAGGCGCGTAGGTGCTGCATGCGTTCGCGGCGGGCCGCGGCGGGCATCGCCACCGCGCGCTGGATTGCCCGGGCGAATCCCTCACGATCGAAGGGGTTGATGGCCACCGCCCAGGACAGCTCCCGCCCCGCGCCGGCAAGCTCGCTCAGCAGGAGGACGCCGCGGCCGTCGATCTGTGAGGCGATGAACTCTTTGGCCACGAGGTTCATCCCATCTTGGAGAGAGCTGACCACGCACACGTCGGCCAGGCGGTACAGCGCTGCGATGGCGGCCGGCGGCATGGGCCGGGGCAGATAGATGACGGGCTGCCACTCGGGCGTGCCGAACTTCTCGTTGATGTGGCGGATTTGAATCTCCACGGCATCCTGGAGTTCCCGGTACGCGCGGATCTGGGTCCGGCTGGGCGCCGTCTTCTGGACAAAGACGACGCGCCCCCGTGACGCGCGGCGCGTGCGCAGGAAGAGCTCCAGGGCCCGCAGGCGCTCGATGAGGCCCTTCGTGTAGTCCAATCGGTCGACCCCCACGATCAGCTTGCGCGCGTCAAGCCCATAGCGCCGGCGCAGCCGTCCCATCCATTCCTCGCACTCCGGGGATCTCGCCACTGCGTCGAGCGCGGCGAAGTCCACGCTGATCGGAAACGCGCCGGTAGAGATCAGGCGCCCGTTGTATTCGACCGTGCCCTCGTCGAGATCGACGCGCGCGCCGAGCTCGCGGGCGGCGCAGTCCAGGAAGTTCTCCGCATGCCGTGGACGCTGAAACCCCACCAGGTCGTTGGCGAGCAGGCCGTCGAGGAGCTCTGCGCGCTGCGGGCAGATGCGGAAGATGTCCCACGCGGGCCACGGGATGTGCCAGAAGTGCATGAGGAACAGCTCGGGCCGTGCCTCCCGGAGGTGACGGGGACAGGTCGCCAGGTGGTAGTCCTGCAGCCAGACAATCGGCTGGCGCTCAGGTGACGGGCGGCCTTCCACTTCGGCAAGCGCGGCCTCCGCGAACAACCGGTTGGCCTCCCCGTACGCGCGCCAGTGCGCGCGGCGGAACCGGGCCTTGTCCATCGCCATGTGACACAGCGGCCACAGCGCCTGGTTGGCATAGCCATAGTAGTAGGCCCTGACCAAAGACGGCGGGAGATGCACACGCCGCAAGATGTAGGCGCCGTTCGCGGGAGGGACACGAATGCGGCCCTCCCGATCGGTGACGTCGAAGTCGGCGTCTCCGGCGCCCCAGGCGATCCACGTTCCCGAGACCGCCTGCATCACCGGGTCCAGGGCCGCCACCAGTCCCCCCGCCGGCCGCTCGACCACGACTGCCCCGTTCTCCCGCCGGTGGAGATACGGCTCCCGGTTGCTGACCACGATCAGCCGGTGATCGGCCAGCGACCGGCGGATCGCCTCCAGCCGCCGCACGATCTCAGGCACGGGCGGCCCCAGGGGCGGTGCGTTCCATCTCTGCAATGACCTCGCCGCCGATCAGCAGGATGATCGCCGCGAGGTAGACCCACACCAAAAAGACGATCACGCCGGCCAGGGGACCATAGACCAGTGAATAGCCCGAGAGGGTACGCAGGTACCAGAAGAAGATCCCCTTGGCCGCTTCGAACAGGAGCATCGCGACGGCCGTCCCGACCAGCAGGCTGCGCCACGATACGCGTTCGTTGGGCAGGAAGCGGTAGACGATGAGAAATGCCGCCGCGGAGAACAGCCATGGACCCAAGGCGGCCAGCAGCGTGGCCGCTCCGCTTCCGCGGACGGCCTCGGTAGCCTCGGCGATCGGCCGCACCGCCGCGACCACCGTGAGCACGGTCGAGGCGATCAGCGAGAGACTCAGGAATCCGCCGCCGAGGATGACGAGGGCGAATTCGACGAGTTTGCGTCCCAGGAACGACCGGGGCCGGCTGACCTTCAACACCCGGTTCAGCGCGTGTCGTGCCGTGCTGGCCGCCGACGTCGCGCCCCACAGCAAGACGAGCGAGGCGACCAGACTCGCGGTGCCGCGGGTGCGGACCACGGCCTGCAGCGTGTCCCGCACCAGCGCCACCGCATCCGACGGCAGATACGGGGCCAGGGCGTCGATCACCGTTTCCTGCGCCGCGGCGGGCGCGATAAAGATGCTGAGCAGGGCGATGACCAAAATGAGCATGGGGAAGACCGACAGCAGGGCTGTATAGGCGATGGACGTGGCCAGCGTGACAACGCCGTCGTCGGCGCTGTGCCGCGCTATCGACAGCACGTGGCGCGTCAGGCGCTGCGTCAGCGCATCGAGCGGACCGCGCGGCGTCGCCGCCGTGCGGTCCGCGCCGGGGGGCTGCGTCACGCCGTGTCCTTCCCCCGCTCGCCCGGCGGCGCGGGCGCGCGCTCCAGCACGTCGGCCAGCAGGCGCAACTCATCCCGCAGCAGGCGCGGCATCAGGAACTGCGCGCGCACGTGCTCCATTCCAGCGGCGGCGATCGTCGCGGCCTCGGCGGGATGCTGCAGCAGATAGAGGATGCGGTCCGCGCACTGCTCGGTCGTCGTCACCAGAAACCCGCCGACACGGTCATGCATCTGCAGCGGAATCCCCCCGGTCGCGCCCGCAACCACCGGGGTCTGCTTCCACAGCGCCTCGGTGACGGCGAGGCCGAAGCCCTCGCGGATGGATTTTTGGATGACGACGTCCGCGGCGCGCTGGAAGCAGTTCACCTCCAGACTCCCCACGCCGACGAGGTTGGTGAATACGAAGAGATCGTCGTCCGCGTGGTCGTCCTCGACGATGCGGCGGTAGATCTCCCACGCTTCGGGGTCGTCGCCGGCCATCGATCCGACCAGCGCGAGCTGCAAGCCGGGGATGGTCTGCTTCACGAGGTGGTAGGCGCCGATCGTGCCGTTGAGGTCCTTCCACGGATCGAACCGGGACACCTGAAGGAGCAGCGGGCGCCCCCCGTCTACGCCGAACTCCGAGACCGTTTCCGCAACGAGGTCATCGGGTAACGGACGGTTCTTCGCGGCCAGGGGATCGATCGCCGGCGGGATGAAGACCACGCGCCGGACGGACAATCCCGGGGGCACGAACTGCGGCATGGTGAACACGGCGGCGTCGTACTCGTCGATGTAGAGCTTCAGAAACCCCCACACGCCGGGATCCGGGACAGACGTGTCGATGTGACAGCGCCAGATCCACCGGGTGGCGCCGGAGCGCGCGAAGTGCGCCACGGCGGCGGGCTGCGGATCGTGCACGAGCACGGCATCGTATCCATCGCCGATCTGGGCCGCGGCGGAGCGGTTCGCGGCCAGATAGATCGCCTGCGCGTCCGCAGTCAGGTCGTAGGGTTTGCCCTGCAGCCCATTGTGCAGACCCTTGGTGATGGTAAAGAATCCCTCATCGCCGCCGATGTTGCGCCACTCCACGTCCAGGCCCAGGTCCTTCTCCAGCGCCACCAGCGAGAGCAGCAGTTCCGCCACCCCGCCCCCGTACCAGGTCGAGTTCAGGTGCAGCAGTCGGGCGCCCCGCAGCCGGAGTGCGAGGGCGTGAACCTCCTCGGCGAGGTCGGGGGACATCAGGTCCACGTAATCCAGAAAGGACTTCCGTTTGACGCTAACGAGATGCAGCATTCGCGATGGGCTCTCTCCCCAGCATACTGCAGCGGCCGCAGGACCGACGCGACCCGCTGGGCGAAGTGTGTGAACGCCGCATGTCGACCACGCGCGGGCCCACGTCGTTCCGGCTGCCGGGAAACTGTCCGGTCACCTGGGCGATCATCGGGGCAAATACGATCACCTTCCTCACCGCCTTCCTCGGATTCGGCGCGGTGTGGCGCGCGCTGATCTTCCGCTCGTTCGCCGCCTGGACTGCACCGTGGACGCTGCTCACCTACCCGCTGGTCGCCGACACACAGATCCTGTGGCTGCTGTTGGGCGGATACGTCTTCTGGCTGTTTGGCGGCAGTCTGGAGCGGGCCTGGGGCCGGCGCGGCTACGTGACGTTCCTGCTGCTCGTCACCGCCGCCGCCGCCCTGGCGGTGGCGCTGGGCGGCGCGCTGACAGGGACGGCGGTCACACTCGCCGGCCTCTGGCTGCCGCTCGCCGCCGGCACGGTGGCCTGGGCGACCATCAACCCGGCCGAACGATTACTCCTGTATTTTGTTATCCCCGTCGAAGCGCGATGGCTTGCCGTGCTCATGGTCGTGCTGGTCGTGTTCTCGTTTCCGTTCCCGATGGGGCTGTTTGCCACAGCCGGCTGCGCCGTCGCGTGGTGGTATGTGCGGCGGGGACGGTACGGTCTGCTGCAGGGACGCCGGCGGGCCGTCTCGACGACGCCGGGCCGGCCTGGACCGCGGCGGGCGCGGATGACCCTCAACCCGCTGGACTGGATCCGGCGGTGGCGGCTGCGCCGCCAGTTTCGTCGCTTGATCGATCGGTCGGATTTGCGCGATCTCGAACAGGGGAAAGGTCCGCACTGACTACTAAAACTCCGTGGGTGACGAACCGGCCAGCCCGATGAAGAACATCCGCCAGAACTCTGGAAAGCGCATCCCGGCGCGCCGGTTGAACGGATCGCTGGCGACCCGCGGTCCCCAGCGCCCGCGGTAGCCACCAGTCCCATCGTCACTGGGCCACCAGATCTGCGTCTTCCGATCGACGATGAAATTGTAATGCCGAGTGCCCACCGCGGCGCCCTCGCTGACCGCCCAAGGGACAAATTCGGCATCGCGATCGGTCAGGGTCAGCCCCTGAGGATGGATGATCTTGCCCAGGGCCCCTGGGATCGCGGTGGCGTCAGGCTCAGGCTTGCTTGCGGGATCGTAGGTTCCCACGGCATCGATGCCCCAAGGAAAGTTCCCTTCCAGGCCCGCAGCCACC